>JAGDMJ010000107.1 GCA_017860555.1 Bacteroidota bacterium | reverse complement strand
GTTTCTCATTGCCATCGACCGGAAGAAAGCAGAGAAAGCAGCCGACCTTCTGTCTGAGCTCAACCTCATTGTGTCCCACGAGGAGATCCTCGAACTGCGGGAGAAGTTGCGTCGGCTGGAGGAAGCAGTGCCCCGGGGGAAAGGGAAGAGGCGTCAGGCGGAGCCGCCCGCGTCGTCGGAGGCTCCCGCTCCGGAACGTCCCCGGCCGGTAGAAAACCGCAAGAAGATCGCCGAGCTCCTGGAGAGCGTGAACAATTCGTATCAACAGGAAAAATACGCGGCGGCGCTCGAAGGCATTGCAGAGATCCTGCGGATCGACGAAGGGAACGAGGAAGCCGTCCGTTTGAAGGAGGAAATCCTCCGTGCGCAGCAGCTTGCCGAACAGATATCCAGGGAGGATGATAAGCGGCGCAGGGAAGAGGCTGCCGCCCGGAGCGCGTTGCGAAGGTCGGAGCAAGTGAGCGGCAAGATCCCGTCCGAGCGCCGTTCGGGCGCGGTGACATCGGACAAGGACTTCTGGGGTAATTCCGCCGCTCCTTCAGGTCTGGACATCGAGATCGTGCCGGAGGAAAAGGGCCCTGCTCCGCCTCCGAAGCCCCCGATCTTCGATCGCATTGCCTCGCGCATCGTGAGGATCAGGATCCCCGTGAAACCTGTCCTTATCGGGCTGGCAGTCATTGCGGCGGTGGTCATCGCATACCTCATCATCGATAATATACGGAACGCCGTTGCGCCTCCGCTGTATTCGGTTGTTGTATTTCCCCCGGTCATCAGTGGAGGCGACAGCGTACTGCAGGGATTGGCGGAGGGCCTTGCCGTTGATCTGGCGCAGGACCTCGCTGCAGTGTCCGATCTTCGTATCGTAGGACTCTCGACTGCGTACGCTCTGGAGGCCTCGACGATGGGCAACCTTCAACGTTGCCGTGCGGTGGCATCGAACTTCTATCTCCGGTGGTCCCTCGGTCGGCAGGGCGAGTCCGTGACGCTGCAGGCGGACTTGTATGACACGGCGTCGTCGACGCCGTTGTGGTCATCGCGCAAGATTTCGGCGATGCGGGAACTGGCACGCGTGAAGACAGTCATGGCGAATGCACTCGTGGCCGCGATGGACATCAAGGTGAGCGATGAAGAACTGCAGATGCTCAACGAGCTTCCGACCTCCAATGAATACGCGTACGATGCATACCTCCGCGCGCGTACCTTGATGAGGCACCCCGGGCAGTATCCGATCGATACCGTCATGCGCGTGCTCGGCGAGGCAATAGCAACGGATTCATCCTTTGGGAGGGCGCAGTCCGCGCTCGGATGGGCTCACGTGCTTGCCTATGAAGGAGGAGATCGGACGCCTGTCCATCTCGCGCAGGCACGTGCCCACGTTCAGCAGGCTCTGTCGCGCGTCATCCGCAATGCGGAAGCGTATCGGGCCTGGGGCGTTCTTGAACTCGCTCAAGGACAGCATGAGAAGGCAATCGAACGTTTTGAACAGGCCGTGGCGATTGCCCCGAGCGATGTGGAGTCGCAGTGCCGGCTGGCGGGCGCGTACGTAGCCAGGAATGAACTCGGAGCGGCGCTCAAAGCGGCCAACCGTGCTGTTATGGATGATCCCTGGGCCATGAGAACACACACAATGCTCGCCCAGGTCCAGCACTTCAGCGCCATAGCACATGGCGGCAGCCCTGAGGAGTACAGGGCCGCACTCCGGACCTATGAACAAGGGATGAAGTTCGCTCCGGACCGGAGTGAATACGCCAGCCTCCATCTGGCCGACCTGCTCGTCATCACCCAGCAATCCGAACGGGCGTTGGATCTCATGGTCGATCGGCTTGCCCGGGCGCGCCAGAGCTACCTGGATTTCTATGTCCTGGGCCGCGTGGGGCAGTCGGCGGGTAAGCCGAAAGCGGAATGGCAGGGTGCGTTCGTCCGGTCGGAGGAACTTCTCAAGAGCATTACTGCCTCGCATCCGGAAAACGCCGTGGCGCTCTCCCGGCTTGCACTGGTGCGTACCCGGCTTGGCGAGTTCCGGGCGGCGGTCACAGCCAATCAGCAGGCGCTCAAGCTCTCTCCTGCGGATCCGGCCATTCTTTACAATACGGCCCGGATGTATGCCATGCAGAACGACAAACAACAGGCAAAGGACTTCCTCAGCAAAGCCGTCGACCGCTCCTTTTCCCTTAGCGACATCCTCGACCGTGATCTTTCCGCGATCCATTCGGAGCCCGATTTCGTGAAGATCGTCACTCGATAAAGTCCCTCTAAAGGCAATCGAGGCAATTTCCTCACATCTTTTCCTTCGTTGACAATCATAACGGGATTAGATATATTGTTTTTGGTAAAATGGGGCTATTTCCGTTTGAATTTCACTCTTTAGCTCTAGGGGCAAGTCCGTGCCGGAAATCGACGATGCAACCAGGCAGGAGCAGCGAAAAAAGGCTGGCGATTTCCTGAGAATGGCCGACAAGCTGTTCAAGGGAGGGGATTATGAAGGTGCCGGCCGCCTTGTTCAGCTTGCGATGACCACGGATCCCCAGAACCCCTACGCGCTTGCCTATCAGGAGCGGGTCAGACACGCGATCGAACAACGGGACTCCAAGAAGCTGGATTCCCAGAAGTCTCCCATCCCGGTATCTCCTTCTCCACCGCCGAAGCCCACTCCTCCCCCGGTTTCTCCAACACGTGACCGTCAGGCTGAAGAGCTGGCACTCCGACGTGCCCGTGAAGAAAGTGCTGCTCGCCAGGCGGAAGAGCAGCGCAGGAGAGACGGGTTCGATGCCCAGAGGGCCGCGCTTGAAGAAGAAGCCCGGCGCTATGCCGCGGCCGAAGCCAAACGGAAGGTGGAAGAGGAAGTACGCGTCAAGGCGGAAAAAGATATTCAGCAGAAGCTTGAAGAGGCTACCCGGAAGCTGGAAGAAGAACGCCGGCGGCATGAGGAAGAGAGCCGTGTTCGGCAGGAGGCGGAGCGAAAGCGGAGGGCTGAAGAGGAAGAAGAGCGAAGGAAGGCGGTTGAGGACGAGCGAAAGCGCATCCAGGAAGAGGCGCGCAAGCATCTGGAGGACGAGCGGAAACGCATCGAGCAAGAAACCATCCGGCGCCTCGAGACCGAACGCAAGCGCATCGAAGAAGAAATGCTTTCCCGCTTGAGGGAAGAACGGCAGCGCCTGGAACAGCTTCAGCGCAAGGAACTGGAGGCGACGGAGGCCCATAGGAAGGCCGAGGAGGAGAAGCTCAGGAAGGCCGAGGAAGAGTCGCGGAAGAAGCTCGAGGAAGAACGGAAGCGGATCGAACAGGAGATGGAGCAGCGTGCCCAGGAAGAACGGCGCAGGCTGGAAGAGCTCCACAAGAAAGAACAGCAGGCTGCGGAAGCGCGGCGCCTGGCAGAAGAGCAAAAGATCCGGGAACTGGCACTGCAAACCCAGAAGAATCTGGAGGAGGAAAAAGCCCGCCTTGCTGCGGAGCGGCAACGGATCGAAGAGGAGATCCGGAAGCAGCTTACGGACGAACGTCAACGTCTGGAGGAGTTGAAGCTCAAGGAACAGGCCGAGGAACTGGCATCACGGCAGAATATCCAGGCGGAGTTCGAACGTCGTCTTGCGGAAGAACGGGAGCGCCTGGTTGCCGAGCAACGTCGGCAATTTGAGGTGGAGCGTGCACGGCTGGAGGAGGAAGCCAAGAAGGCGGCGGAAGAAGCGAGGAGAATGGCGGAGGAAGAGACCCGCCGACGACTCGAGGAGGAACAGCGGCGCGCGGAAGAGCTCCGCATTCTGAAAGAAGAGGAAGAACGACGGGCCCAGGAGGAACTGGCCGAGCAGCGACTGAGAGAGGCGGAACAAACACGGCAGTACGAAGAAGCCGTGCGTCAGGCAATCGAAGAAGGGCGCCGCCTTGCCCAGGGGAAGAAGATTCGCGCAAATCTTGACAAGGCGCAGGAACTTCTGCTCGCCGAACAGTTCGACGAAGCCCTCCGGGAAATCACCAAGGTGCTTCGCCTGGATCCGACCAACGTCGAGGCCCAGGAACTCGAGCAGACGATCTACTCGGGACGCGATGAAGCGGCGCGGCGTGCGGAGGAAGCACGCATCCAGGAAGAACACCGGAAGAAGCTCGAGGAGCTGCAGCGGAAGTTGGAGGAACAGGCTCTTCGGGATGCTGAACAGGAAAAGGAGCATGCCATCCGCGACGCGAAAGTGTCGACCCTCGTCGAGAGAGCCAGGGAAGAGATGAAGAACGGACAGCACGATGAGGCACTCAGACAGATCGAAGCGATATACGCCCTGGATCCCGCGAATCAGGAGGCGCAGGCATTGGAAATGAAAATCCTGAGCACCCGGAGTCCTCAGGATGCTGCAGAGGCGCTGTCGGAGCAACGCTCAGCGCAACAGGAGTCCCGGATTCGGGAGGAAGCACAGAAGGAACAGGATGCCGTCGCGACCCGCGACCAGCTCCGTAGAGAATCCTTCAATACCTACCGGGGGATGCTGAAACAGGCGTGGACCAGCGGACAGCCGACCAAAGAGGAACGGTCGATGCTGGATGTTGTGCGGATGTCACTCGGGATCGCGGATGAGGAACATACGGCTGCAGAGCGCGAAGTGCAGCGCGAGGCATACAGCGACGCCCTCCGCCTTGCCTGGACGTCAGGGGTCCTTTCCGCCGACGACAGCCCGGCGCTCGAAAACCTCCGAAAGCTGTTCGGGATCTGCACCGACGAACAACGCGCGATGGAAGCAGAGATCCTGAACGAATACCGTGGAAAAGGCGACGGATTCTGATCCGCCGGTCTCAATCCCGTGTGACCTTCTTCTGCAATACCCACCTGCGGTAAAGAACCGTCAAACCCCAGAGCAGATTCAACACCACCAGGTTTACCGCCAGATAGAGATCCAACCGGTTCACGAGCGAAAAAAGCATCAGGATGAACAGCTCCGAGCCCAGTCCCATCAGACCGGACAGGCGCAGACCCAAACGATCCCCATACCAGCCGGCGTCCACCGCTCCCCGGTGAGGCAGCCCTGCCCGTGACCATTCATCGATCCTGAACATCAACCTGTCCTGCCATCCATACAGGACGAGAAAGATTTTTTGCAGAGCCTGCGTCAGCCGGTCCTCACTCCGGTCTTCAGGTTTTATGTCCTCCGTGATGCGGTTGACGGTGTAGCTTTTCTTGAGGTGGAGGTAGGAGGTCTGATAGAAAACGTGATAGGAGACTCTGAGGGTCGTTCCCAGGAACCCCAGAAGTGCTGCGGGTGCAAATCCCATCCACGCTGTCTGGCGCATGAGAGCCCATCCTACGGCGGCAAAAACGAGAAGATCGACCAGGAAGTCCCCGATCGAATCAAAGAACCTTCCCTTTCTGCTGAACAGTTGCTTGGCCCGGGCCAATTGGCCATCGGCGGCATCCAGGACGTCCTTCAGGGTTATCAGGAGGCCTGCGGCGACGGTCGCTTCCGGTACCCCCCTGGCATACAGGATCGCCGCACAGACTCCCGCGACCACGGAAAGTGCGGTCACGCCGTTTGGAGTCAGCGGCGTCCGGTACAGCACTCTGACGATCAAACCCGCCAGGGGGCGGATGGCGTAGGTGTTAATGAGCTCGTCAGAGACGGCCGACTTGGTTGACGCGGAGTACGAGTATGAGGGTGGGGAAGTCATGATGTCAGCGTGGTTGCGAGACGTTGTGCAACAGCAAGATCGTGCGGCGTGTCGATTTCCATGCAACAGTACGCGCCGTTGTCGACGGCATGAACAGAGCATCCACCATCGATCAGCTCCTGGAAGGAAGCCTCGTAGAATTCGTTCCGATCTTTCCTCCGGCCAAGGATATCGAAGAGCCGTTCCGCGGCGGGGGCAGCGAACTTCTCGATGCCTACCGACTCTCCCACAGCCTTTCCGGGATCGATCTCTTTGCCAATACGCAGAATGCGTCCGGAGCCGTCCAACTCCAGTTTGATTTCTTCTTGTCCCAGATTCCCGCCCGTCCGCATGATGAGGGCATTGTCATGGGGCGATTCCAGCAGAAGCGGAATCAACTGCCGGTCGAAGAGGACATCCGAATCCAGCAGGAGGATGTCATGGCCTGCGGCAGCCGGGCCGGCAATCCAGAGAGAATAGTTGTTGTTGGTGGACGCGAAGCGGGGGTTCACGACGAAATGTGTCTTCAGGGGGAGATGCAAGCCGTTCGCAAAGCGCTCCACCGATTCATGATAGTACCCGGTGACGATGATACACTCACGCACACCGCTCTGCTCGAGAGAGCGGAGCGTTCGTTCGAGCAGGGGCGGGCCACCGACGCGAAGAAGGCATTTGGGCGTGGTGTCGGTCAATGGCCGAAGCCGCGAGGAAACACCCGCTGCCAGGATGATGCCGATCATGAAGCCTCCAGCCCGGACGAGGAGCGGAGGTTGAAGTGGAGTACATTTTTGGCGACATCTTGAAATGCAGCCATTGCCCGCGCGTTCTGCTCCCGGGTTCCGACCGTGATCCGGACGCAGTCCTCCAGAGTCGGATCGTCCAGGAACTTCACGATGATCCCCCGTTGCTCCAAGCCTTGTTTGAGCGCTTGCTTTGTTGATCGGGGGTATCGGACGAGGATGAAATTCGCATCCGAGGGGAAGGGCGTGAAGCCTTCGATAGCGCGGAACTCGCGGAGATACATCTCATGGTCGGCCCGCATCTCGCGGGTGATGCCGGCATAGTAATCGACATCATCCAGGGCGGCGAGCGCGATCTTTTCCGAGAGCTGATTATAGCCCAGGTAGCGCGCGCTGAAGGAAATCAATTGCTCCAGCCCCTCTCCCACGCATGCATAGCCGATGCGCAGGCCGGCGAGGGCAAAGTACTTCGAGAACGTCCGGAGGACGACAATCCTCTTCCGTGCGGCCAGCACGGCCCGCAGCTGATCGATGTCGTTGCCGTTGAAACCGGCGTACGCTTCATCCAGCACGATGACCGATTCGTTGCAGCGATCCACGATCGCGCTGAGGGTTTCCTGCGGAATGCTGTTGCCCGTGGGATTGTTGGGCGAAGCGATGAGAATCACCCGGGGTTTGTGTTCCCCGTAGAGTCTCAGGATCTCATCAACATCGTATTCGAACCGACCGGCGCGTTCGTGCATGGGGTAGTGCACGTGCCTGCCCGAGACCTCCTTCGCCACGGCCTGATAGTACCACCAGGATTGCCTGGGGAGGAGGATCATTTCTCCGGCGTGCAAATAGCAGTGAACCACCTGCTTCAGCATGTCTTCGCTTCCGTAGCTGAGGAGCACATGACGCTCAGGGATTCCCAACTCGCGGCTGAGGCGATCGGAGAGTTCGCTTTTTATCCCCGCGGCATACGCGCGGGAATACAGACTCAACTGTTCAAGCCTGGCCTCACGAAGCACCTTGTAGCAGGCAGGAGCCGGGCCGTACTGGTTTTCGTTACGATCAAGCAGAAGAGTTTCCATCATGTCTTCCCAGAGTGGCCGCACTGCCCGGAAGCGCCGCTGTAGAAGCATGAGCACAGGAGGCGAGAGGCGCTCCTCAGCCCCAGCCCGTTTCAACGATTTCCGAGGCGCGTCATCGATGAGTCCCATGTCATGTAACGAAAAAACCCCTCAGACGCAAGCATGCTCCCGGCTCCGTTTGGGGAATTCCATGCAATTCAGTATATTATGGAATAGAAGACAACCGATGCCTGAGGAGGCCATGGCACTGCATAAGCTGAAACGGATTGGGATTCTCACCGGCGGAGGAGACTGCCCCGGACTGAACGCGGTTATTCGGAGCGTCGCAAAACCCGCGATGTCTCACTTTCACGCTTCGGTGATTGGCATCATCGATGGGTTTGAGGGGCTTGTCGAGGGACGGACCAGGGAACTGTCGCCGTTCGATGTGCTGGGGATCATCAATCAGGGAGGAACGATCCTTGGTACCTCCAACAAAGGCGACCCTTTCCATTTCCCCATGGGGGAGCGTTCCAACATGCGAATTGTGGATGCGTCGGACCAGGTATTGACCAACATCCGGAATCTTCAGTTGGACGTTCTGATCGCCATTGGCGGGGACGGCACGCAGACGATCGCCCACAAGCTCTCGGAAATGGGGGTCAATATTATCGGCGTACCCAAGACGATCGACAACGATCTCATGTCGACGGACATCACCTTCGGTCACGATTCCGCCCGTGCGGTCGCGACAGAAGCCATCGACCGCCTGCAGACGACGGCTTCCGCCCATCACCGCGTCATGGTCATGGAAACAATGGGACGCTATGCCGGGTGGATCGCGCTGGGTGCCGGCGTTGCCGGTGGAGCGGATATCATTCTCATCCCTGAAATTCCGTTCTCCTGGGATTCCATTTTTGACTCCGTGCTCAAACGGAGCAAAGGAGCAAAATTCAGCATCGTGTGTGTTGCGGAAGGGGCACGCCCGAGGGACGGCGAGCTTGCAATCAAGGAAGTGGATCGGAAGCGCACCGACCCCGTCCGCCTCGGGGGCATCGGCGAGCTGATAGCCAAGAGGATCGAGGATGAGACGGGCCTGGAGACCAGGACGACGGTGCTCGGCCACGTCCAGCGTGGCGGGAGCCCTACCCCGTACGACAGAATCCTTGCGACCCGGTTCGGGACGGTGGCACTCCAGGCCGCATCGAACGGCGATTTCGGCACCATGGCAAGCCTGCAGCGTGATAGGGTGTGCACGGTTCCGCTGAAGGATGCGGTGGGAAAGCAGCGGCTCGTCCCGGAGGACTCGCAGCTTCTGTTTGCTGCGCGGGCGCTGGGCACGTGCATGGGCGATTGACGAAGCGAAATTCTTGACCAAAGAAGCCGGCTCCTGTCATTGACGGAGGCCGGCTTTGCTTTGCGGCGGCACCCAGGGATCAGTCTGACTTTCGCTATCGGCCGCCTGGCGGCTTCTCTCACCTCATGCGGGAAAGCATTGTCGGCTTCAAGATGACGTATGCGGCTCACAGCTTCGGTTCGCCATTCCGGTCGATCGTTGGTCTGAAGCCAGTAGGCGATCGCCGCCCCCGCTGCCTGCGTGCGCACACGCGAGTCATGCCATGGTTTCCCGCAA
>JAGDMJ010000106.1 GCA_017860555.1 Bacteroidota bacterium | reverse complement strand
CTCGGGATACCAGAATCCACTTGTAAAGTTACCGGTTCCGCTCAGGCGAATTTCCCAGGGAAAGTGGATCGCGAATGAGCCGGTGATCCGGTGCAAGCGATTGAATCCTGCCGCCAGGGTGGAATTGGTGCCCAGGCTCTCAAAGACAGATCTCTTCCAGTAACTGACATCCTCAAACGGAAGACTCCCCCCATATGCGGCGCTGTCCCCCTGGGCTGCGACATAGTCGGTCTTGTTCAGGGGCACAGGCGTTGCAACTTTCACTTTTCCATAGGCGTACGCAAGGCGGCCCTCGGCAGAGATGCCCAATCCCAGCGGCGTAAGCCCCCGCTGCAGCGAGATCTCGAACCCTCTTACGTCAGAGGACAGGCCGTTGGTCGTCGCATTGTACTTTGGGGAACCACTTGACGGATAGACCGTGAGCCGGGCCAGGTACATATTGCTGTAATCATGGTAATATACATTGCAACCCAGAAGCGTTGCAGGAGCCACGGCCCATTGAAATCCAAGGCCTAACTTCAATGCAATGCTCGTACCCTGGTCTACGTTTATCATTTCGGGTCCATAGAGCACGTTCGTTTTCGTCATGGCTACGTTGTAGTTCGTAAAGAGGTAGGAATACGGGACAGAGAGCCGACTGCGGGAGAATGACACGTGAACCGCCGAGGTATGTCCAATCGGATGAGAAAATCCAATCTGCGGTGCGACGAACCAGCTCCAGGGAAGCACTTGTCCCCGGGTTCGAGTTATTGTCCACCCTCCCTGTCCGTCCCCAACCGTATCGGGCGCATCATACCAGTTGGGAATCGGGGCGGCATCCACTTTCCGACCTTCCAGCCTGAACCCGATGTTCATGATCAGTCCGGAGAATTCCATCCGGTCTTGCACGTAGAAGTTCAGATCAGCCGGGTGCTGGTTCAGAAGTTCTTCGGTGTATTGTTTGTACGTGACGCCGGCCATTTGTTGCGCCCCGGTACGCATCACGCGATCATAGAGATGCAGCCGCACTTGTGCCCCTCCGCCCACCAGATGGTGTTCGTTCAGCTGGCTCTTGAGATCGGCCTTGAGTGAGACGACCCGGCTGGTAGTATTTTCGTAATAGATGGGCGGGCGTGCCACCATCCATCCCAATCGCGACGAAAGGAGCGTGGTGAAGTTCTCCAGTGCCGTTGCCGCACCCGCAACAAAAAACTTTTCCCGTTGCAGGCCGGTACCAACCGCTTGATACCGGTTTACCTGGGCGGTGTCTGAGAAGGGGAGAAAATCGCCATGCTCTCCGATGGAGATCACACCATCGTCGTTGTCGTCACAGAATCCCTGTCGGACGTTATCATACACGACACTTGCTTGCAGCTGATAGGTCGTTGACTTTGAGATGAGTTGTGACCAGGTCACCCCTCCCGTGACATGTATGCCATCCCAGAGGGGGATCCCCTCCAGGAAGTAACGCCACCTATCCACGTAAGAACGGTTCTTCCAACCGAAAATTCGCCCGCGGTCCTGCAGCAATGCTATAACAGAAAGTCGCGTCGTCCTCATCGGGGCCCAGGTCAGTTTGGCGGAACCGTCGAACCACTCCTTCTTTTCACTCGGAAGTCGATTGGCAGATTGGTGCCATGTCCCACTCAGGTAGAGCCCTGCATTTTCCCAGAGTGCTCCCCCGCCAGCCAGCGAGACCGTGACATCCGGTCTGGTGCCATACGCGTACTTGTCGGGATACCACGTATAGTACTTTGCGACGGCCTGCTGACCGGCATTCCCACGCGCGAGGTAATCCCGGTAGGCAAAATATTCGTATGAGTCCCAGTAGATGTTGGGGCCCAGATGATGGAGACCGCCCAGCTGGCTCGTGCGCACGAATGCCTCCCCTTTCCAACGCCCGTAGCCTTCCCGAAGCGTGTACGAAACCGTGCCCGCCGCGCTCGAGTAATCCGCTCCGGACGTGCCGGTGAAAACTGTCGCCTGTTCAATGGCGCTGAAGGAGGGTTCGGCAAACGAAGAGTGCATTCCGGTTGCAATATCGCGCCCCCCGTTCACACGGGAAGGAGCAACGCCCATCACTTCTGAATACCAGAGAGCCGTCTCGTCTGTAACGTCAATACCATCGATCAGTGTTCGTGAAAATACCGGCGACACCCCTCCAAGAAACTGCTTGAAGGCACCCGGGCTCAAAGAAATCAGATCAATAGTGGTGTTCAAGGGGAGCGCGCGGAATTCGGAGCCGTCATAGTCCGCTCTTGCGGAGGTCTGACTTGACTCGACCGCCAGGCGGTCGGCCTGAACCACAACCTCGTCGACGTTGATGTCCACGGGCTGCAGCGCGAAGTCCAGTTTCCTGAGGTTATCGGCGGCGATCGTGAGCCCCTTGACAACCCGGTCTGCATACCCGACGGCGGAACACCGAATCTCGTACACTCCGGGCGGGAGCTCGAGAAGCACATACAAGCCGCTCGTGTCCGCATTGGCCCCGTACAACGTCCCTGCCACCCTAATATTGCCGGGGATAGGGCTTCGAGTTTGCGCATCGACAATTCTGCCGCTGATCTTGCCGTTGCCGGCGGAAAATGATATATGTGCCAGCAGAGTCAGAAAAGACACTGGAAGAAGGAGAATTGTGAGGCGTTCCATGCGACACCCCGCCACTGAAAATGGCCCGCAAATGCTTGGAGTGCACGTTTGGAGAACGAAAGAAGAGTAACACAATAGCGGCACGGACAGCAACAACCATCCTGGCACAAGTTACATTTCCAGCCTCCAAATGTCAAGGGCTCGATGCCGGATGTCACACCAGCGCTATTCCACGCTTTTTGCCTTCGCAAGCGTATCATATGTAGGGTTACTGTTTTGGGTGTGTCTCTTTATATGTGTGTCGTTTACGGATTTTAAGGTTCGCTAACCTACAACGCAGCCTTCTCCTGGAGAAAAAGCCCTCCCTCTTGTCTTTGATGTGTGATGTAACTATCTTTCCCGCGGACACCACGTCTTTCTCATCGATCGGCGCGCCAAGAATTCTGGAGGGTATATGAAAACATTGCCCTACCTGTTTCTGGCATTCTCGTTTTTGCTTGTCAGCTGCTCCAAAGACTCCCCCACCGGCCCCTCAACAACCGCTCCGACAACACCGGCTGTAACCGCCATCATTGGAGCATCCGGCGGAAATATATCATACGAAGGTTTTTCGATGTCCGTTCCGGCGGCCGCCTTCGCCAGAACGGAAACCTTAAGGGTCGAAAAACAGACCTACGAGGGGGAATTCGGCTCCATGAATGTGACCGATCAGTTTCGGCTGGATGGGCTCCCTGCAGATTTCGCCGGCAAGATCGATATCAAGTTGAAGTGCACGCGCGCCCCTTCAACGGGTCTCTTTGTTGGAGTTGGAGCCGAAGGCACAGACCTCGAAAGCGGCAAATCACGGATTCTGTACAAACCCATCCCGGCTATTTCCGACTCCGGATACCTGAAGGTGTCACTTGATCAAACGAGCCTTGGACGTTTTCTTGCCAAGACAAACGGCGCCCATGGTTCGGGCGGGGTTGATATCAGCTTTTGGACGGGGTTTGACCAGTTAGACACGCTGAAGAGCTCGGCAGAACACTTCAAGGTCATTCATCCTCGATCCTCCGTGGGCATGGCTATGCAGATAGCCAGAGAGCTTGAAGAGGCGTATCTCTGGTTCACCCAGTTGGGCTTCAACCGCGGGACTTACAGCGCTGCAAAATGGCCGATGTGGGTGCAAATCGGAAGAGCGAGCCACTTCGAGAATAACGATCTTGTAGGGATTGAAATGCGTTGGAGCGCTCTTCCATCGCCCGGCGTGCCCGAGATCTGGTTAGGCTGCAACGAGAACGAATGGGACCATGGAATAGCCGAATTCCGCAAGTGGCTCTTTGCCAACTTCTCCGCTGTCTTCTGCACAGTGCATGACAACTTCTTCCACCAAGAGGTCACTCCGGAGAGGCTCGTCACCCATGGACAGCGTCTGTGGCCTTACACCGCACTCTCGGCATGGGCCGGCGCGAAGGCACATGTGCCTGGTCAGGATTCCCTCCCTCCCATGTTCAAAGGAAGAATGCTCACGCCATTGTTCGGAGTTCCTTGTCCTTCGAACGTCTTCCCGGGAGGTCACGGACGTGGAATGGTAGGCTTGATGAAACATTTTGCAGATGTGTACGGGGAAAGCAAGCTCGTGGATTTGTACCACGCCGTCCGGGACCCTTCTGCGACGAATGCGGTTGACCTGCTTTTCAACTCGATTCCCGATCCAGAAAATATCTGGTGGCCGGAATTCGTCAAACGCTACCTTGCCGGCGAGATTTACGGCGTCCCCGCCGATACATTCCTGGCGGACCTTCAGGGGGGAACGGGACCCCGTGAATTTACCATAAGCGGGAAGAATGACACGTTGAAGTACTTCAGCGCTCAGTACCGGGATCTTTCGGCGAAACTCTACCGGGTGAATCTACGATACCCTGGCATTGCCTCGAATGCCATGATCTCGTTTGAGGTGGGACCACCTACCCTGAACCTGAATTATGTCCACGTTATCGTTTTCGGCCTCAAGAACCATGAACTGCAGTACTGGGGGAAAGCCAACAAGGTTTCTGTTGCCAAACTGACGGACCTCACCGCAGAGGGCTACGACATCGTCGCAGCAGTTGTCAACAGTGCGAATGAGCGTCCCTATACCGGGTCGATGGCGATCGATCTGGACGTCACGGTACAGACGCAATCGTTCCATCTTGCCTCAATTCAAGTACGGACCACCGGCACCACACAATGGTATGACGGCAGCACCACTTCGGGATCCTTTGTGCTGTACAACAGCAGCAAGAGATTCCGTGAAGGAACATACACCGATGGTCATTTCACGTCGAGCTGGAATGATGTGACGACAGTGACAAATAGCGGAAGCTGGGACATCGTCGTGGACAACTCACAGGGCTTTCCTCTCCTGAAATACTTCAAGGCGACCGAGTCCACCATCTCCGGAACTGAAACCGAAACATGGAAAATCGAATCAAGCGCCACGTGTGCCATTCCCGGAGCGAATCACCTTGGAGGGCTCGAGTTCATCGTTCGGGGCCTTGACGTCGCCAACCACATCAAGCCCGTGGAGAACAGATTGGACAATTCGGCGACGAATTACTGGCGCCAGCTGACCGCTACGGATTTCGATAGCGATAGTTATATCAAAATCATCATCGAATGAACGAGGCCCGTCACTCGTAGTGCCAATATCAGGAAACGCCCAAGCATGAAAGCCTGCGTCGTGCAATTTCTCTTCGTTTTCCTTCCGGCATTGCTCCACGCTCAGGCACATCTCAACAGCGAACCCCTTGACATCACCGGACCGGGAGTCATGACCCGGCTGGAAAGGTTCGGACCGCTCAGTATCTCAGAAAATCCCCAGCTTGGCGGCATAGCGATCAACAGACTTGCCGTAGATCGGAGGGGATTCCTCTGGGTGGGCACACACTATGGCCTCGCCCGATTCGACGGCTACGACCTGAAGATCTATCGCGAGGACGCCGCAGACACGTTGGGGGCCTTTAAGGTGCAGTTGCAGGCCATCGCTGTCGACGGAGATGGATTCGTGTGGGGAGGTACCTTGAACGCAGGCCTGGTCAGGCTCGATCCCGTGACGGGCCAAACGCGCTGGTACCATGGCCGTGAGAATGATTCCACTTCCATCGGCGATGGAGCATACCGTTTATTCGTATCATCCGATGGCGCACTCTGGGCAGGCACCAGATTCGGCCTGGCAGTGTACAACCGTGAGTCTGACTCCTTCTTTCGATACAACCTCCCCTCTGACTGCCCGAGGCTTCAGGATGGCAAATCTTCCACGCCATACACCATTGCGAGCATTTGTGAGCTAGGACGCTCCATCTTTGTTGGACTTGTCGGTGGCGGCCTCGGAGAGTTGAACAGAGATACGGGAATCTGGAAAAGGTACACGCACAAGCCCGGGTCAGGTGCCGGGCCAAGCTTCGATGTTATCAGGGCGGTCTGCCCCGATCGACAGGGTCGTCTCTGGATCGCAACCCGGGATGCCGGCCTCGATTGCTACGATCCGCAAAGCGGCGTCTGGCGTCATTTCTCTGTATCAGAGAGAGGGATCCTGCCGTATAAAAATCAATCGGTCCCGGAAAGATGCGCGCCCATCTGGTCAATGGCTCAGGACAGCCTTGGAGGGCTTTGGCTCACCTCAACGAACGCGGGCGTTTTCAGGTTTGATCAGGCTACCGGCAAGTATATGCTCTTCAGGCACGATAGCACGGACGCAACCTCTCTTCCCAGCCCCCCCAACTGGTTGGGCGCGCAATTCATCAGTGATGAAGAGAGAGCCGGGAATCCTCAATCCGGCACCACGATCGTTTGGATTCCCAGCGGAGCTGAAGGAATGTACAGGATCATCGTGCGCAGAGACCCTTGCACAGCAGTTTCAGTCCGTCCAAGAGAGAACATGCTGGGCTTCTTGACCTACGCGCTCTCGATGGAATCCCCGGGCAAGGTATGGGCGGTCAATGCCAGGCTTGCTTTCTTCGATCTTCAGACTCGTACGATGCAATTGCATCCGGACGCCCTACTCGACCTTTTCCGCGTGGGAGGGATGAGACAACTGACCCGGCTCCGTGACAGAACACTTCTTGTATCCACCAGCGACTACAAAGCGTGGACTCTCGATCAGCGTAATGACACGTTCATCCCCTTCATGCAGTCCCTGAATGTCGCCAGTTTTCTCGAGGAGAACGACACCCTGCTCTGGCTCGGATGCAGAAGTGTACTCGGAATGTCATACCTTGCCGCATTGAATCGCCAAACGGGAAGATACATCATCTATCCTCGGCATGATCCAGACTCGGCGAGTCATCGAGACCAAAGTGTAACGACAATGCAGACTGACGGCAGAGGCTGTCTCTGGTACGGAACCACCGGCGGAGGCCTGATACGGTTCGACATGAACCTGAAGACGTACCGTCGATTTGCCGCACAACCGGCTTCGGAGAACACTGTCAACGCCAACGGCGTCTACGCTCTTGTGCCGGATGCAGCAGGCAGGCTGTGGGTCGGAACAGAGGCCGGATTAGCCCTTATGGACTGCGACAAGGGCACCTTTGAACATGTCCACAACAAACTGCAGCAGAATAGTGATCCGTGGATATGGGGCATGGTCGATGATGGCCAAGGACGCCTCTGGATTGCGGCCCATCAAGGGGCATTCTGTTTCACAAAGTCGACACGTTCGTTCCGGGTCCTGACGCCGCCGAAGCTGATCCCCGCCACATTCCTTCGGGCCGTGATGTTCGACCAGCAGACCCGGACGGTGACATTCGGCGGAGCGAACGGATTCTTCTCGTTCCCGATCGATGATGCACCGCCTGCATCTGCCCCGCCAACTGTCGTTCTCACATCGTTCAAAGTGTTCGACAAGGACTATCCGCTTGAAGCAGACATATCGTCATTGCATTCAATTACGCTCCCGCACTCCGCGAGCTTCTTCTCATTCACATTTGCAGCCTTGGATTTCATCGACCCGGCGAAAAACCGCTATGCCTACCGGCTCGAAGGGATCGATCCGGACTGGATACAGGCGGGCACGCGTCGCTACGTAAGCTACACCAACCTTGATCCGGGGGCGTATACATTCCGAGTCCGGGGGACCAACAACGAAGGAGTGTGGAACGAAAAGGAGACGGGGCTTGAGCTCATCATTCTCCCCCCCTGGTACCGCACGACCTGGGCCTATGCCGCGTATCTCCTGAGTTTCGCGGGGATGCTCTACACGCTTCGTTCATTTGACCGGAGACGCTCAGCCCTGAAGCAGAGCCTGGAAATGAAATCCTTTGAGGCAGAAAAGATGCGCGAGGTAGACCAGATGAAATCTGCCTTCTTTGCGAACATTTCACACGAATTCCGCACTCCCCTTACGCTCATCCTCGGCCCGCTTGAGCAATTTGCCGAGCGCTTTCAGAACGACGACCATGCTCAGGCAACCATCGCAGCGATGCGCAGAAACGGACTCCGGCTCCTGCAACTCATCAATCAACTGCTCGATCTCTCAAAGATGGATGCGGGGAAAATGAGCCTCCAGATCCGCCCCATCGAACTCGTTGGTCTCACACGATCACTTGCGATGTCATTCCTTTCGCTCGCGGAACGCAAAAGGATCACTCTCATCTTCGATCCCGAGCAGGATGAGATCATCGGCTACGCCGACCGGGACAAATACGAGAAGATCCTCACGAACCTCTTATCCAACGCCTTCAAATTCACCGGCGACGGAGGAGAGATCAAGGTGGTATTGCGGATCGTCCGTGGAGAAGCACCCGGGATGGCTTCCGCCGCCGCGGCGAACGGTCGACGGCTGGAGCTCATCGTAGCCGACACCGGCGTGGGCATTGAACAGGCTAGCATCGGGAAGCTCTTCGACCGGTTTTATCAGATCGAGTCCGCCCACACAGAAAGCCAGGGAGGAACCGGAATTGGCCTGGCCCTCGTGAAAGAACTCGTCAGCCTCCTGCGTGGAGAAATCACGGTCGAGAGCACACCGGGGCGGGGAAGCTCATTTGTTGTCCGGCTCCCGCTCGGCAAGGGAGGATGGCGCCCCGAAGATATCGTGACCGATGAGACTATCTCTGACACCAGAGCTGCCGACCTCTCCCCTGCCCTGTTCGCTGAAGCACATCATTCCACGATCGAAGCCCCGCAGGATGCCGACAAGCCTACTGTGTTGATCGTGGAGGACAATCCCGACGTACGGGGCTACGTGCGCGGGTTCCTTGAACACCACTACAACGTCGAAGAGGCGGAGAACGGCAAAGCGGGGCTCGAGAAGGCACGTACAAAGGCGATCGACCTCGTCATCAGTGACGTGATGATGCCCTTGATGGACGGGATCCGGCTGTGCCGGGAGTTGAAAGCTGACGACCGGATCAATCATATTCCGGTCATCCTGCTTACCGCCAGGGCCACTCTGGAGGGAAAGCTGGAAGGGCTGGACATCGGAGCGGACGATTACGTCGTGAAACCCTTCGATGCTCGCGAGCTCATGGCCCGGGCAAAGAACCTTATCGCCACACGAAGGACACTTCGGGAGAAATT
>JAGDMJ010000105.1 GCA_017860555.1 Bacteroidota bacterium | reverse complement strand
TGGAAAAGGGAGAGCGCCACAGACCGCAGGAAGCGGGAGAATGCCCCAGCCGGGCCCCTCTGGTGTGCAGTCCCGCACACCCTGCAATCGGAGCCCCGTTCCGTGCCAGGCACGGAACGGGGCGAAGCAGGTAACGCCTTCAGAAGCCGAGCATGACGGAGAACACGTGGTTGCCGTTGAACACATTCACCGAGCGGAACGCATAGTCAAACGTGAGGTCAACGGAGCCCACCGCCGAGTGGATACCGGCACCGAAGCTCGGGCCAAAGATGTATTCCCGGTCCGCGGAACTCTGTTGCGCAAAATCATACCCCCCACGCAGAAAGAAGAGATCCTGGTAGGCATATTCTACCCCCACCAGATACTCATCGTCTGAAAAGTTCTGGCTCTGGAACCCGCCGGAGATACGAATGGAGTTATCCCCGGCGAATGACCGACGGTAACCCATGCCGAATTCAATGGAAGACGGAAGCTCAAACGATGCCGCCTGGATCTGATAGTATTGCGGCGGGCGATTCTGTCCTTCCACCGTGGCCTGAGTGAGCAGCCCCGATCCTTCAAAGGTCATTTGCTCGCCGATGT
Source organism: Bacteroidota bacterium (assembly GCA_017860555.1). GTDB lineage: Bacteria > Bacteroidota > Ignavibacteria > UBA10030 > UBA6906 > JAGDMJ01. Next base: position 8,562 of record JAGDMJ010000105.1, on the reverse strand, counting down.
TCTTCACGGCAATGCCGATATCGAGGCCGTCAATGCTGCCGAGATTGGCATAGACAACCCCTATGTTGAATCCTACCCCGGTCGCACTCACATCTCCCATATGTTCGGAGATCAGATTGGTAGTAAGCCCCACCGACACGCGATCACTCAACTGACGTGAATATGTGAGTCCGAGCGTGAAGAACTGCGGGCTGAATTTCTGGCCCGTCCCGTCCGGATTTTGAGTGGTCGTAACCGGGATATCGCCGATGGAAAGGGATTTCAGCGCAAGCGACAGAACACCGAAGCCCTCGATGTTGGCTGAGACCGCGCCGTAATCCACCCCGATATCCGCAATGTAGCTCATGTGCGAAATGTATACGTCCACCGAATTGTTCATCCGCGCAGCACCGGCGGGGTTGTAATAAAGAGCTTCCACACCTGTCGCCATCGCCGTCCCCGCGCCTCCCATACCGATAAAGCGGGTCCCCACAGGAATCAGAAGCTCCGCAGCACCATTCGTTCCGGCGCGGTTGCCCGAGCCGGCTTCGGCAACGCCTGCCGTCAGAGCCAACAGCAGCATGACGGCACACATGTGATTGATCTTCTTCATAGTGTATGAACTCCCTGATTGTCCACTCTGTGTACCATTGTACGTCATCAACCGCTTTCAATACCGATCCAGGATCTGTTGCTCCTGGACTATGGCTACCTTGAGTATTTTGGTCGCCCCTCCCACGCCCGGCATCGTAATGTGCACGATGTAGAGGCCGCTGCCAACCGGCAAACCCGAGTCGTTGTTCAAATCCCACCGCTCGAACACGCTGGTGCTGCTCTTCTGGATACGGCGCACCATGACACCAGCCAGGTTGAAAATCTTGATATCGGCCTCGGCAGGCAGATGGCTGAAAGTGATGAAGCGCTGATATTTGTTCAACTCCTCGGTGTTCACGCCGTAATACGGATTGGGAAAAGCATTGATCATACTGATGTCCGCCTGCGCCAGAGCAGGATCATTGGTAACTCCTGGAGCAGTCCACGTGAACACATCCGCAGGGGTATTGATATGATTCGCCTGGATCAGGAACTCATCCGCCGTCGTTTCAGACCAGGGTGGGTCATTGCGCCGGGCAACCGTCATTACCCACATCAACGGTGTCGAGGAGTTGTTCGACAGATTCACCTGCAGCGCCGGATCAGGATTGTCGCCGGTGTAAGGGCTCTTGAAAATGAACGCGAACTCCCGGGCTACACTGTTGTCTCCGTTTGTGTCATTGGGCCAGTAGCGGCCATCCACAGTGCCCTCTTCCACATTGTTTTCAAAGCAACCCACCGCCAGCCGTGTCGGTGGCGTGGTCTCCATATCCCAGGCCGAGAATGGGACGGAGTAATCGTAGCCTTGATAAGGATACCCGGTTCCCGGATTGACGATCCAGGGAGCAAATTCGGGTTTTGCGGCGGGTGACCCGGCTGCACGCAGATACCGGTACGCTCGCGAGTAGTTCGTGTCGGCCGCGGTCGCATTCGGATCCCAGAGAGTCGCGTCCACCCTGGCGATCTTCAGGAGGACATTCCGGTAATCCGACGCCTGCAGTGTTGTGCCAATGCCCCCGAAGGCGAAATTCCCCGCCATGCCGATTGTACCGTTCTCGGGGTCATACGCCTCGGGATCGGCAGTAGTGCTGAATCCTTCAAGCCCGAGTCCGGGGAAGCCACCGACCGGCGAGAACCGTCGCGTCCCGCTCGGGATTGACCAAGACTTCATCCCGGGCACAGGCCCCGTGACTTTCACCTGCATTCCGTGGACAACAACATAGCTCTGATCATCGGTCTGGTTGTCCTGATTTCTCAGCAACGTATCCCGCGTCGTATTGTCCACCAGTTTCCACGTTACAGATTCCCCTGGGGACGAGAACATAACGCTGTATGTATGCCCTGTCAACTTCGAGGGATCCACAATAATCGGGATCACACTGCCATCGCTGGGTCCCTCGTGAGTGATGGCTTGGATCGTATCACCACCAACGCCTTCATACCGCTGACCGGGTCCGGGACCATGGGGAACCACCGTGAGAATGGAGAGTGGGGTTTCCAGGTTGTTCGGCACGGCGTTCGGGTCGGGACTGTAACTGTAGGCAGTGACCGCGAAGTAGTACTTGATCCCATTGATCAACGGGTTCCCTCCATTGAGGGCATCACCGGTGATCGTGATGAAGTGCTTGAGACCGCTATCCGTTCCAAACTGGACCACCTTGTTCATCACCACGCCGCTCACCGGGTCGAACACGGGGCTTTGTATTCTGGTGATCCCATCCCCTGCAACATCGTAGGTTGTGATTCTCTTGGCATCTTCAACGGTTGCAGAAGCTGAAGGAAGCTGATAGACGTTATAGCCCTGAAACTTGAAACCGCGGACGTCCCAGTTCTCCGTGGCCGCCACCTGCCCGGTGTTCTTTCCCCAGTCGAGCACGATTTCCCGATCGAGTTCGCTTGCCGTCGTTTTGGGCGGAGGAGGCGGGGATGGGAGCTCAAAGTTATTGTTATAGGACTGCTGGGCCACTCTGTCAAAGAATTTCAGGAGGCCAACTGCGGAAAGGCGATCCACGCCAGGAATTGCTCCCGCAGCAATCTCTGCCACGACAACTTCCTGCGTGTCGCCCGGAGCCATCGCGAAGGGTCCTGAAGAGAGTCCTATGCGCCGGTCACCGGCCCCGAATTGCCGCCCGTCCACCCATCCCGTTCCGGCCTGAGGGTCACCCGTCAGGGTGAAAGTGCTCGGATTTCCATCCGGATCTTCAAACAGCTGACCGGTCAGCCCAATCCGTCCGCGCATGAAATTATACATCTGGACCGAACCCGCGGGATCCTTCAATGTCGGGTCGGCCAGGAACGGATCTTGTTTGATGAAGTAGAAAAATGCTGTCATCGGCAGGCTCTTATACCCGCCGATCCGATGACCCCTGAAAAAGGTCGTATCTCCAGGTGAAGCCACGCGCGGGCCCTGGAAGAAATCGAAACCTGCGGAAGGTGGAGGCAACTCATTGTAGCTGGCATCCACGTTGTTCGAATTGTAGATGTATCCGAGACTCAGCGTCGTGTCACATCCCGCAAGATCATCTTCGGCATTTCCCAGATCAGGGTCTGCCCACTGGCAGACATACATGCTGTCAAACGTCTGGTTGCTCTTGTTGATGATCAGGTAGTTTTTGAAGATCATGCTGCCGAGTGCACCCTGTTGCGAGTAGGCCCAGATCGTGAATTGACACTCGATCCCGAGCGGTTGAGCCCCGTAGAGGTTGGCCACGTTCGTTGGGTTCAGATCGTTGGTCACGAACCAGACCGTCTGATCCGCTCCCGAAACACCCGGAATGTCCACGGATGGATCGTACACCCCGTTGCTGTCTACATCGTTGAACGGAGCACCATCGGCCACAGGCCATTCATTCCAGTCCAGTTCATATTGCGCCCGAATCTCAGCGGCCGATATGCCTTCATCGGCGATTTCGGAGGTGAGATCCCCGCTTCTGTAATCAGGCCGCACCCGGTAGATACGGTTCTTGGGCAGATTGGGATCCTCGGCAACCCCGGGCGAGAGGATTTTTCCCGGCTGCAGTCCTGAGGAGTATGATGAGCCACCCACTCTCGGTTGAGGGTCTCCGCTCACCTTCGCTCCCCAGAGGAAGCCGGATTCGTAGATGGGTGACTTGCCGCTCCCCTTGGGGAAGATCAAGCCCGAATTATTCTGTTGAACATTGATATCCGCTATGCCGTTGCTCCGCAGTGGGGTGGATATACTGTTGATGTTGAGAAAGGTGACCACCGGGGTACCGGTCACCTTCGACACCGGAACAGTGTTTGCGTCTGCTTTCTTCCCTTCCGTGTTCTTCTCCGCACCGTCTGCAGTCATGGCCGTGAATGCCGACAGGAGAACCATGCAGACACGCAACAGGTAAGGTAATCGTTTCATGAATTTTCTCTCCCATTAGTTCAGTATTCCAGCCGGAGGGCGAGCCGAATCTGCCGCGGTGGACCGTAGAAATAGGGCACAGTACTCAGGGACGGCGCATTCTGATATCGCTCATAGTAATCGATGTTGATGGCACGATAGAGCGCTTCGTATTGTGGCCCATAGGTGTTGATCAAGGGCTGGCCAAGCGCCGGATCGCTCAGGTACCCGTCATCGTTGGTGGTGCCTGTCCGCAGGAAGACGTTCTGGGTGTTCCTGGTATCAAACAGATTGATCACGAACACCGAAGCATTCAGTGCCAGGCGATCAGTCAACCAGAATGTCTTGTCCACACGCAGGTCCACCTGGAAAATCCAGGGTGTGGTCGATGCATTGAGCGGTTCAATCGGCTGCCGGCTGCGCGCTTCCCCCTCCAGATCAGCTCCGCCGACGCCCCGGGTGAATGGATGTCCGGAGTTGAACGTGAGCAACGCCGAGGCACCCAGTTCCTGGAGGATCGGTCCGCCATCATCTCTTCCGAAGCGGTAGTCCACATTGATGTTGCCGCGGAAGGCGTTGTTGTACTCCAGCGGTGCAATGTAGACAGGGGTAAAGAGTGTCACGTTATCCAGCGGAGCGCCCACGATGCCGCGGTTGGAGTTGGGATACGATCCCGTTCCCCGGGCATCCTGGAAGGTGAAAGAGGCATTGACCAGCACCCGTTGCATCCGCCGCATGGCAAATGTGACCTCGAACCCTTTCGTTGTGGCGAAATCACCGTTGGTGAAGATGTAATACGCACCGAGTGGCGAGCCCTGGCCGGTGCTCTGCTGTGAATAGACCACTTGATCTTTGATGTCTTTGTAGTAGCCGGTGATATCCACTGAGGCGAAGTCGGCTACCTGCTGTGTGAAGCCAATCTCATATTGCGTGGTTCGGGTGGGACGGACGTCGAATCCGACCGGTGTGCCGATGAAGAAGCCGCCGCGCACGTTGGCGGCCGTCAGGTAGAGCCCCTGGAAGATGTCGCGCAACCGTGATTGCTGCACGAACTGCCCGAATTGCGTATGGAAGACCGTGCGCTCGGTGACCGGGAACGAAAGACCGATCCTTGGGCTAACACCGTGGAACGGAGCAACATCCACAAGACCTGCAGGGTCAATCTCGCCGGTTTGATGATTGATCGTGAGCTCGGGATGAGCCGGATCAACAAAGGCCTTGTTGTCGGTATGGATGTAGTCGTACCGGAGCCCGATGTTGAGGATGAGATCTCTGAACTCGATCTTATCCTGGATGTAGGCAGAGGCAAACACCGGTTGCTTGGGAGCTTCAATGCCATTGCCATCAATTTCATTCCCCCAGACATCATATCCGAAATTGTTCGCCCCGGCATTGATGAGCACCTGCTCCGATGTCACCTTGTTCGGATCGCCGTCCGGGAGCGCGGCATTGGTATTCAACAGATTGGCAAGCGAAAAGACCTGATCGCTCGTCCACGCATAGTTGCGCAAGGTGTAGCGCTGGTAGTCGCCACCGACCTTGACCGCGTGCTCGCTGCCGATCTGGGTGGTCAATGAGCCCGTGATGGAGATATTCTGCCGCTTGATTTTCTGGTATCCTGCCAGAACATCGCCGGGCGCGTTGAATGGGAAGCCCATGACGATCTTGCGGGTCGGACGTATGTAACGACCCACCTGGCCGCTGGTAATGTCCGCCGCGGTCCGCTCCCACACGATCCCTGCTTCAGCATTGGCGATACTGTCGCCATACGCTAGGAAGTCGTTCCTCAGGATAGGATCCAGATTCTTCTGGCTCTGGAAAAAATAGCCGAAGGTAATGTCATAGTACGTTGTGGGATTCAGCAGGTGAGTCAGCTTCAGGCTTCCCGAACCGTTGTAGGTATCAATCTCCTCAACGCGTCCTCCGTTCAGTATATTGGCGATCGATCCGGAATTCCGGTGTGTATTGTAGGGATTAAACGACGTCCCGGTTGTATAGGTCCCAGCAAACCGCAACGCAATCGGTTTCAAATCCATGGTGATCGTGGCAGTGTAATTGTACAGCTCAGCCGAGTTCTTCAGCAATGGACCACCTGGATATTCCATGTTTACCACGTCACCCGTTTCGCCAACGAGGGTGCCAATGCTGATCCCGGGATAGGGTTGGGGAGCCTGATCCCGGTTGTAGACGTAGTTGAAGAGTCCAAAGAGCTTGAACCGCTCGTCGAAGATCGGCCCGCTTACCGTTCCCGTGAGCTCATTGTATCCATACCAGTAAGCTCCCAGACGCTGGTCTCCCGAGAAGGCTTCCGACTTCGGTTGAAAGGAGATGTTATCCGTTGCGAACTGCAGTGAAGCCTTCCAATCCACAGTTCCCGTCCTCAGGGACTGCTGGATAATGCCGGAGTTCGCACCGCCGAACTCCGCGTTGTACCCGCCGGCCTGCACCTGGATCTCCTCGATGGCGTCCTGCACAAGCGTCACCGCACGGCCGCCCATAACCGGGTTGGTGATCGAGACCCCGTCCAGATAGTATCCCACCTCATCGAGACGTCCGCCGCGGATGAAAACCGTGTTGTCCTGAACCACGACACCAGGCGAGAGCGCAAGAATATTGTTGATCCCGCGCACAGGAAGAGCGGCAATGTCCTCGTTCGTCACGATCCGCACCGCATTGGTGGCGCTCCGGTTGACCAGGGGCTTTTCAGCAACAATTTCGATCGCCTGAAGCGCCACCGCTTCGCTTTCGAGGACGAAGTCCTGATAGGTGGTCAGGTCGTTGTTGACGCGGAGGTTCGACACCGTGACGGGGGTGTAGCCGATTCGTGTCGCCCGAAGGGTGATAACGCCGACAGGTACGTTCAGAATGGTGTATTCACCGTTGACATCGGTTGCTGCACCCAGTGTGGTGCCAGCAATCGACACGTTGGTCCCGATGAGGACTTCACCGGATCCTTTGTCGATGACTTTGCCTCTGACTGTCCCTGCCGCAAAGACCATTGCGGGCAACAGGAAGACAAGCAGAGCCAGAAGGACCTTGCGTTGCATGGTATTCTCCTTGCGAGCGTGATTGAGATAGAAAGCACTATCCTGCCTTCGCCTCGACCGCAACGAAAGAGCACGAAAGGTTACGTTGGTAGGGAAACGTCTTTAGGAAGGTGTTGCAGGCCCCCGCACGAATTGCTTCTCCAGGAAAAATCCTGAAAGACGGCGGTCACTCACAATGATGACGAAGATGAGATCTCAGGAGTTGCGGCAAACCAGAGAATTTGCGACGAAGTGCTGGATAAGCGGGTCGAGTTGCAGGAGAGAAAAGGAGAGATCAGCCGCGGAAGGCACAAAGACAACTCTCTGTGGCCCGTTGTGATTGTCTTGCACTACAGACAACCTCAGGCCCGCGCGAGGCGTGAGAACACTTTTTCCCGGAAGGATCTGCTCAGGGTGAGGCGGGTACCATCGTTCAGGATGACGGCGTACTCGCCATAGAAGAGAGGCTGCATTTCTTTGATGCGCTCGACATTGACGATGGTCGACCGATGGATGCGGACGAACCGGTCGCCGGAGAACTGCTGTTCCATTTCCCCAATCTTCTCGCGGATCAGGAATTTCCTCCCCTGCGCGTAGAGTCGCACATAATCTCCCTGGGCCTCGATCCAATCGATCTCGTCGGTTTTCAGGAAGGAAATGCGCCCAGCGGTTTTTACCATAATGCGTTCGCGGGGCACCGGAGGATGTGCACGGGTAGACTCGTTCAGGAGGTCGATAAGCTTCTGATTGACGGACCCGTCGCGCCGCTGGTGGACCTGCTCCTTGGCGCGCCGCAGGGAGTCCTGAAATCGTTCGCGATCGAACGGTTTCAAGAGATAGTCGAGCGCGTGCACTTGAAAGGCCTGGACGGCGTGCTGGTCAAAGGCGGTGACAAAAATCACGATGGGAGTGAACGTAGCGGAGACTTCATGCAGAAAAGTGAATCCATCGATTCCAGGCATCTTGATGTCCAGGTAGAGGAGCTCCGGCTTCAATTCCCGCAATACCGTGATGGCTTCCTCCCCACCTGCAAATTCTCCAACGATCTCGACCTCTTCATCCTCCTTCAGCAACCGGCTGATCTTCCGCCGGCCGAGATCTTCATCGTCAACGATCGCCGCCCGTATCGTTTCCGTCATGGTCATGATTAACGTTGTGCGCCGTCCTGAACGGGATCTCCAACGTCACCACGACGCCTCCTCCGGGAACATTGGCCAGGTCCAAACGATGCGCAGAACCGTAGATATGCTGCAAGATCGCCCGGGTGTTGGCAAGGCCGATCCCTTCTTTGTATCGCGGGTTGCTCCCTCCCTCCGCAAGACCGGTCCCGTTATCCTCCACCTCCAGCCGGAGTGTGCCGTTGTGCCGTTTCGCCCGAATAATGATACGCCCTCGGCGCGCAGAAGTTGCAATGCCGTGGCGGATCGAATTTTCCACGATCGGCTGCCAGAGAAAGCTCGGCACCTGCGCATCCAGTGTCTGCGGCTCGACCTCCATCTGCATAGAGAGCGCTTCCTGAAAGCGCGTCCGTTCGATCTCGAAGTAGCACTGCATGAATTCCAGGTCCTTTTGCAGCGTCACCATTTGCTGGCCCGAATTCTGCAGCGTACA
>JAGDMJ010000104.1 GCA_017860555.1 Bacteroidota bacterium | reverse complement strand
GGTGTCGAAATCGATGCTGCCGTTCTTCCGCCGGCGCTTCAGGAGCGTCTGGGCCAGCTTGTGCAGCGGCAGGATCACTTCGGCGAATTCGCCCTTTCCTTCGTCAATGATCTTCTGAACTTCTTCATAAGCAAAGCGCCGGGCACTGTGAATGATGCTCCTGGTGATGGTGTAATCCTCCACCTTGCCGTCATGGCTCACATCCATGATGGCGCTGTAGGTAAGCCTGTCCATGCCGGGTCGCAAGCTGCAGAGATCATTGGAGAGGCGCTCCGGCAGCATCGGGATGACCTCGTTCACCATGTAGACGCTGGTGCCCCGGCCAAATGCCTCCCTGTCCAGCGCGCTTCCTTCCCGGACGTAGTGGCTCACATCGGCAATGTGAACCCCGAGCCGGACCATCCCGCCCGGGAGCGCTTCGAATGACACGGCATCGTCAAAGTCCTTCGCATCCTCGGGGTCGATCGTGATCGTCACCTTGCCCCGGTAATCCAGCCGTTCGCGCAGATCATCCTCCGAAAATGTCACGGGGAACTGCTCCGCTTCGCGAACCGCCTCCGGCGGGAAGGTGAGCGGGAGGTTGAATGTCCGGGCGACGCTCATCACCTCGACGCGTGCATCTCCTGCCGGCCCCAGCACCTCGATGATCGTCCCTTCGGGATTGACATGCTCGTCTTCCCAGGGATGAAGCTGGACCACCACCTTGTCACCGTGGTTTGCATGCATGGCATCCTCGCGGGCCACATACACGTCGCGCGCGATCCGCTCATCATCGGGAACGACGAAGAAGAAGTGGCGCGTCTGCTCGAGCGTGCCGGTGATCGTCGTGACTCCTCGCTTGACGATCTCGACGATCTCACCCTCGGGCATCTTTTCATCCCGCCCCCGGTTCCGCGTCACAGGGCGTGCGAAGGGAACGACGGCCACCGTATCTCCGTGCAACGCGTTGTGGAGGAATTTCGCACCGACAAAGATCTCGCCGCCGGTCCCCTCCAACCGCACGAAACCGAAATCCCGTTTCGTCATGAAAAGCTGGCCGGTGACCCTCCGTGCGGGCTTCTTCTCCTCTTTGTCGCCTGTATGCTCCACGGCATATCCGATGAGTCCCCGATCATCAACGGTGACCACCCCGCGCCGATCCAGGTCCTCGATGAGCGACCGCAGGTCACGGTATTCTTCCTTCCCTTTGACCTTCAAATGCCGCGCAAGGTCTTTCAGCGGAACCCGCATCCGGGGGTTCTGCGAGAGAAAGGTGAGCGTCTGTTTCTTCAGGCTCATGGCTGCCCCTGTCAGAAAGAAAACCGGTAAAAGAGGCGGGCGGAGTCAACCCGCTTCAGATCATTGGTCTGGCCGATCGTGTTGTTCTCGACTTTCCGCTCGAGCTGGAACATGAAGTTGCGAAGCGCCGGATCCCCGAAGATCGTGCCGAACGAGTAGACGATGCTGAAGTTCGCGCTATTGAGAGGGTCGTCGAGGATCTTGCCGCCGTAGCGCCAGTATCCGTGCCACGCCATGCCGCTGAGGCGGATATCCGCCGATTCCTTCAGCGTGCCTCCTCCACCGTAGCTCAGTTCCACCGAGTTGATGAAGCCTGTCTGGTTGCGCAAAAACTCCGAGAGCGCGCCCGTCACAAGCGATGTGGCCCCCGAGGCGAGCGACGAGCCGACGGTGGTACCGATATCGGCCCGGGCGTTGGCCTTCTGCGCCGACGTCATGGGGAACGACCCGTACACGATGAACTGTATGGCGTCCGTCTGTACGTCCCGCGACGTTGGCCCCCTCCCCGAGCCGGCGTAGGAATAGTAGTCTTCCCCCGCAATGGTCATCGATATGTCGATCTTCGGCTCAAGACGCGCACCTTTGATCTTGAATGTCACCACGACATTTTCATCCAGCGAATCGCCGAGCGCGCGCGTTCCCTGATACTTCGCCGTGATGTTCAATTCGGGGTTCAACAGGTCCCCGGTAAACCGGATCTGCCCCTCGGCGTCAAACCTCTTGAAGAAGTTATAGTACGCGCGGCTCACATCCAGATCGCCGAACCACTGCCTTCCGTCGGCAGCCACACGGAACTTCCCTTCCAGGTTGGCCACAAGCTCTTCATTTGTCGTGGAGTTGAAGACCATCCGGATCTGCGTGTTTCCACCTGCCGTTTCGACATCCAGGTCGTAACGCACGCCGTCAAGGAAGGAGCGGGAACTCGCGGTGTCCTCCATGCCCTCATCGCGCCTGCCATTCTCCCCGTTGAAATAATGCGTAAGGGAGGTCGGGACCACCGGCGCCCGCACCTGCGCCGTGTCGTTCACGAACACGACCGGTATGGAAGCCATGGACTCGTCAAACTCGTTGACGTTCAGCTGCGTTGGAGGAAAAGTCAGGTTGGAGTTGCTGATGACCACCAGCCCCTTCAGGAGCGATTGGTCGATCCCTCCCGTGAAACGGAGGCCGGCATTCCCGATCTCGACGAAGAGGTTTCCATACAGCGAAAGCGCGGAGAGCCGGCTGGTCTCTTTCACCACGAGAAGTTGCCCCCTGGCAGTGAGGTTGAAATCGGCAGGGACGAGGTCCCGCAGCAGAAAATCGCCGGTCAGGTGCATTACGCCATCCCGTCCTCCACGGTTGTCGGCCGGAATATTCCTGACTGTCGCATCGGTCACGCTGATGCGTTCCCCTTTCGTCGTGAACGCGGCATCCATGGTGTAGCGGATATTGTTCGGCTCGAACAGGAAGGCGCATTCCGCAATCGAGATGTTGCCGAGGTAATCCGGGTGGCGCAACGTGCCGCCCACCGTGACATCACACCGCATGATCCCTGAAAGGTCGTTAAACGTGGGCAAGAGCGGGTCCAGAATGCTCATCTGAACGCCTGCGGATCGTATCCTCATGTTCATCGGCCGGTCCGATACCCGTTCGTTCACTCCCTCAAGCGCAAGGCTGATGGGGAGCGTCCCCGAAATAGCAAGCCCGGCGGTGCCGGGAACGGTCCAGCGGGGCCCTCCCTCCAGCGTAACGCCCAGTTGCTCGTCCCGGTAGTTGAAGTCCGCCTGAAGATCCCCGAAAGGGATTCCCCGGAAGCTGATGTTCTCCGCGCGCAAAGTCGCGGCATACAGCGGCTGCAGAAGGCTCCCCTTCGCCTCGAGCGAGAAATCCACGACACCGGCGAACGCTTGCCGCCGGTCATTGACGTTGTTCGGCGTCATGACGTATTTCAGGTCGCTGAGATTCAGGCTGCGTGCGGCGATCTCAAGATCCATCATGCCGCCACTGCCAAGAAATCCTTTGACCGATACCGACCCTGTATCCTTGCGCATGGTCAGATCCGCAACGCGAAGGCCGTTCCGCGAATACTGCACGACCGCACCGCTGTCCGCGTCCCACCGGAAATCCCGGTATGCCCACCGCAGTCTGTCAAGAGTGGTGATGATGCCTTCCTGCGAGACCATGGCATCCCCTTTGACCGCCATTCGCACCTCTCGGTCGGCGGTTCCGCGCGCCACATACTGCGCGCGTTCCTGCGCGTACGAGAGCTCGACCTGCAGTGAGTCCAGCATGAGATCGTTGATATGCATCTTGTCCGCTTCCACCGTCAAACGCAGGCCGAGGTTCTTGAGTACCTGAGTCGGCGTGAGCGACGTGATGTCAAAAGCAATAGTGCTGTTCTGCATCAGCACCCCCGACTCCACGTTGCCGTAGTAGAAATCCCGGACGTCGAACAGGCCATGGACGGCGAGGGTGTCGTAGCCTCCCTTGAGTGAGCCGTTCAGCACGCCCGTTCCGTTGAATGTCCGGTCACCCGCCACAACCGAAACTGGCACAAGGTCCTTGATCTGAAGTATGTACTCAGCATCAAGAGGAACCGGCGATGAGCCAAGCCGTTTCCCGGCAAGGGCCAGTTTCTTCCGGTCTATGGCAGTCGCCAGTGAAGAGTCGAGCGACGCAAATCTCTCGCCGATCGCTCCCCCGACATTCCCCACTTCGAAGGAGAGCAGCCGGGCAAGGTACTCCAGGTCGAAGGTTCCCGTCAACGAAAAGTCCGCGACGTTGGATTCCACGCTGAGCTGCTTGTGGGTGGGATCTTCCTGATGCAGCAGGAGGTGCACGTCTCCAGCCGTAATGCGATAATCCCGGTATCGTGACGAAGAGAGATCAAGCAGAAGCTCGCCGTTCAGCGTGTTCCACGTCAGACCCGTTCCATGACTTTCCAACCGGAGCGTCAGGTCGCTGTCGAATTTTGTGTTGCGCAGAAGCGGGGCCAGGTTCAGCGATTGGACATCGGCTCCGAGGGAGAAACGCGGCACCTTCGGCGTTCGCGTGTCGAGATCGGCGCTAAATGTTGACCGCATGTCGCCAAGCGAGAGATCCGCCCTGCCGTGAACCACCTTTCCCTTCGCCGTCACCAGAAGCTCCGGCGCAACCAGCGGCAGGCCTCGAAACTCCGATGGCCCGAGTTGAGCTTTCAGTGACGAGGAGAGGTCCGCCAGCGCCACTCCTTCGCCTTCGATCCGGACCGTGCCGTTCAGACTGCTGCCGAACTGTTCGTCTTCCAACAACGCGGCGAGATTCAGCTTCGACAGGACGAATTCACCGTTGTATCTCAGCGTCTTTGGCCCCCCAATGCCGAGAGAGCCTTTCCCTTCCACGCTGCCGGACTGTGTCTGAAGAAGGAACTTCGTTCTGAAATCAAGTGGCTTCCCGGCATACTCCAGCGTCAGCGTTGCCGGACCGACCGAACTGTAATCCGGCAGATCAAAGGATGGCATCAGTGCGAGGACATCGTGCGGCTGGATCTTGCTATCCGGCATTCTCACGTCCAGCGTGAGGTCGTCGGGCCTGTGGAGATTGGAAATCTTTCCCTTCAGAGAGAGACGGGTCTGCCCGGTTGCAAGGTCCAACCGCCGGATACCCAGATCGCCAAACTCTCCTTCCGCATTCAGGATCAGGAATACGGACCCGTTCAGGAAATCCACCGGAGGGAGGAGGCTCCCGAGTTCATTCAGGTCGATGGGATTGGCCTGAAGGTCGATGTCGACAGGAGCATGACGGAGACCTTCCAGCGAGATACCGCCCAGGAGGTCGAAGTCCCGCATCACGGCCGTGAGATTCAGGTCCGTACGGTCGGTCACGATGATCAGTTCTTCCACGCGGGACGCGTTCGCGGCGACCGTAAACGTGCCGGAAAGCCGCTTGAGATTCAGCGCCGGAGCATCGCACCGCAGTGAAAACCGCCTGATCTGGACGCGCTTCTCTGCTTCTGTGACGCGTGCCGTCAGAAGGGCGTTGAGGTCATGCGCGACAAAATTGTGCAGACGCCGCTCTGCTTCCGGAAGCGGAGGCACTTCGTTCAGCGCAAGAGAGTCCGTGACGATAAGCGTGCCGTCCTGCAACTCAAAACGATCGACGTTGAGCGCCCATGTGAACGGTTTTGATGGTGTGCTATCGGTGGGTTGCGGCCGCACGATGCGGGACAGATTCCAGGTGCTATCGTTGCCCTTAATCAGCCGGATGGTGGGGTGCACCAGCGTCAACGTGTTCACGGAAAGCGTCTTGCCCGGGATCTCCCAGAGACTGTACCGCAGGTCGATCCGCTCAGCCGAGAGCGCCAGCTTGCCGCCGACGGCAAGCGAGAGGCTATCGATGGAAAAACCGGTCACCAGGTTCCCCCGCAGCGGCCCGAGGTACACCTCCGCCGCAAGGAGCGTATCCAGGTTGGACAGCACGGCGGTGCGCAGGCGGTCGCGGAAGAACTGCGTCTGCGTCACGCCGGCCAGAAGGGCGAGCAGCAGGACGAAGATCCCCACGACCCAGAGCAGTATTTTCAGAACCTTCTTCAACAATCGCTCCGCCTCTATCAGTGGCTGTTGCGCTTTCGCCTGTTGCTCCCCGGCGACTTTCCCGGGTGAACGTAGGTGCGAATGATCCGTTCTATGACGGACGTGCTCGACCGTCCGGGAACCAGCTGGATGGTCTTGACGACGCCGCCGTGCCGCTCGACCACATCGCGGCCAACAATTGCGTCGATGTTCCAGTCAGCCCCCTTCACGAGGACGTCCGGAACAACGCTCTCAATCATGCGTCCCGGGGTGTTCGCCCCGAAGAAACAGATGTAGTCCACGCTCTGCAATCCCGCAAGCACCGCGGCTCTGTCGGCATTCCTGTTGATCGGCCGCCCGTTCCCTTTGATCCTGCGGATGGACGCGTCCGTGTTGAGACCGACGATCAGGGCATCCCCGAGCGCACGGGCAGCCGCAAGATACTCCACATGGCCCCGGTGCAGTATATCGAACGTCCCGTTGGTGAACACCACCCGCTTCCCCTTGCGCGCAAGCGCCCTGCGAATGCGAAGAAGCTCCCGGAGCGTGACGATCTTTTTCATCAGCGAGAACCCTGTGCGTGATTCGACTGGCGCAATGCCGCAGCCATCAACTGCGGCGGTTCGATCGGTACGATGCCGACCGAGCCCACGACCACTCCCCCCGCACAGTTGGCAAGCACACAAGCCTCCCGGATGCCCGCCCCGCCCGCCAGCGCCATGGTCAGGGTAGCAATAACAGTGTCGCCCGCGCCGGAAACATCCTGCACGTGCTCCGCCATCGTCGGAACATGCATGACGTTGCCGTTCGCTTCAAAAAGCGACATCCCTTCCTCGCCTCTCGTGAGCAAAACGTTCTGCGCGGAAAGCATGGCGAGCAAGCGCTTCCCAGCATTCACAAGATCGTCCTCCGTCCTCAACCTGCCCCCGAGTACTTCCTCCACCTCCCGCCGGTTCGGCTTGAAGACGGTTACCCCTTTGTATTCGGAAAAGTTATTGAATTTGGGGTCGACCGTCACGATCTTCTCATACTTCGAGGCAATGGCGATGACCTGACGAATGACCTCCGTGGTTACGACCCCCTTGTTGTAATCTTCGATCACGATCCCGTCGATATCCCGGATATTGTAGCGCACGGCATCGACGATGCGGGAGACCAGGTGATCCGGACAGTCTGCCTTGGATTCGTTGTCGATCCTCACCACATGCTGCCCGTGCGCGATGACCCTGGTCTTGATGGTCGTCGGGCGGGAGCCGTCAACTACGACACCCCGCGTCTCGAGATTCCGTTCCTTCAGCATATCGACCAGCGACACGCCCAGATGGTCGTTCCCGACAAGGCCGACCAGGACCGGGTCTCCGCCCAGCGCCTGAATGTTGCAGGCCACATTCGCCGCCCCGCCCAGGCGGATAGATTCCGACTCGACTTCGACCACCGGCACCGGCGCTTCAGGAGACACTCGTTGCACGGAGCCCCAGTAGTACCGATCGAGCATCAGATCCCCAATTACGGCGATCTTTCTCCCGTGAAAATTCCGGAGAAGCTCCTTCAGCCACTCCTCAGTAAATGACAGCACGAAGACCTCTAGCAGTGCATATTAGATGCCAAAAAGGTAAAATGGTTTGACACGGCAATATATTTATTAAGTCATTGAAGTGCAAGGACTTGTGGAGAATCTGGAGGGCAAAACGAAGACGAGGGATGGAGCGCGTCCAAAAAGCTGGACAGTATGCTGTTTTGAGCGCCAAATATGGTAGACAGGAGGCCAGGGCGAGAAATCTACCTACATAATGAGGCCGGTCAGGCGCTTCACAATGGCGTCCACCGTAAGCCCGAGCTTTTTCCCGTCCGTGGGGATCACGATGTCTGCCCGGGAGTAGAGCGGCTCGCGTGCTTCATATAGAAGCTGAATCCGGCTTCTGAGGTCCTCATCACCCAGTCGACCGCCATCTTCCGTCCTTAAGAGAGGCCGGTCAGAGCGATGACGAAGCCTGTGGAAGAGTTGTTCCGGCGTGATCTTCAGATAGACGACCAGTCCCGTCGCAAGGATGACTTCGAGGTTTTCCGCAACAGTCATTGTGCCTCCGCCCAGCGAAATGACCCGGCGGGGAAGCGAACAGACCTCGAGCAACACCGTTCGTTCGAGCTCACGGAAATGCTTTTCTCCCTTCTCCGTGAAGATCTCGTTGATGGACTTCCCTTCCATCTGCTCGATCCGTCGGTCTACATCAACGAAGTCATAGCCGATCGTGTTGGCCAGGATGGGCCCAATCGTGCTCTTGCCGCACCCCATGAAACCCGTGAGGTAGATCCTGTCCTTCCGGACAAAGGCGGGGTCAAATCGTTTCGCTTGGTTCATACTGAAGGAGAATGCGTGAAATGCGGAACGTCTTTCCATCCCGCACCACTCCTGTGCATATATGATGCACGGAGAACGGATAGTCTCGCACAGCAGCCAGGAACGCCCGGCCAACCGCGCGGTCGGGTTCGGTCAACAGCGCCCGCCCCCCGGGGACCAGATGTGATTGCAGGAGCGAGAGTATAGGGAGGAAGTTCTTTCGTTCGTACACGATGTCCGCACCGATAATGATTTCGAACCGGGCGTCGACGTCGGGTGCCCGCCAGTCCATGGGCACAAACCGGACCTGGCGCTGAAGGGCGTCGGCCGGAAGATTTCTCAGGGCATTGTAACGGGCAAAAAGGAGCGCATCGGTTTCGTAGTCGGTCATGGTCACCTGCGCCCCGGCCCGGGCCGCGGCTATTCCGGCAAGTCCCACACCCGATCCGAGCTCCAGCACTTTTTCCCCGGCAAGACTCTCCGCCCCCGTCAACCAGTCTGCAAGGTCGATGGAGGACGTCCAGAGGTCCGCCCAGTATGGAAGCCGCTCGTCTTTTGCAAAGAGCTCCGGATTGAGAAGGTCCAGAAGCCTGTTCGTGTCGCGGACATGGAGAATGTCGAACGCTTCGGTCCCCGCCACGACATGCGTCGCGCAGACATCATAACGGGATGCGATGATCGCATAGATATCCTCCGCCCCCGGAAGAGGAGAAGCGAGATGCTCCGTCGGAAGGATGGAGAGGCGCCCTTCTGCCTTTACAGTCGTCCTCATCAGTGTCCGAAATTCCGTGTTCTGAAAGGGGAGAAGCGCCTGAACCGCCCCGGCGGAGCGGGTCGTTCTGGGTAGGCGCTAGAAGCTGAACGCCGCGCCGAGTTGAAAGACCATACCATCGGCGTGGATGTTCTCATCCAGTTGCTGGGGGATGGTGATGCGGACCCCGTTATAAATGATCGTCTTGCCCGCGAATGCATTGACCGATTTGAACTGCAGGTCGCGGAATTTCAT
>JAGDMJ010000103.1 GCA_017860555.1 Bacteroidota bacterium | reverse complement strand
TTTTGGGGGTTCTGGGCTACGCCGCATGGTTCATCTTCTTTGTTTGGCTTGCAAAGAAGGCGCTATTGACTTCTCAGCGTGATCTCGATCGACTTCTGCCCAACCTTGAACAACTTCTCAGAGCATACTCAAATCTTCCGACCGACCAGCAGACTGGACAGATGGCTCACATTCAACGAATGATTGCGCAGGCTAACACGCACATGAACCAGATGGATGATATTTACCGGCAGAAATACGATATACGGGTCAGCGAGCTTATGGGTATGGCATCAAACGCTGGAATCAACTGGTCGCCGCCGTAGTCCTTGCGAAAAACTGAATACTGCGATGTCATTGGAAGAAGTGAAGAATTGGGAACGTCTCGAACGAGGCCCTAAGGTTAGGCGGCCGCGGTACGTGTCCCGTATGCCGGGAGGTGCGGGGGAGGGGAATCGAGAGGCTCCTCTCTATCCCGGTGTGCGCCAGGCATGGCGCGCAGTGGAAGGAACTGACGCTGCCAATCCCGAGGCGAAAGCCATCGGCAGAAGCGGCTTGGGGGGGTGCGATTTCCCCAGAGGCTTTAGTGACAGGGACTCCTAGCCAAACAGCAAGGGTGTCCACCGTGAGGTGGAATCTCAACAGCATCTACGCGATAGCCAGTGTGGATCTAGCAAGCAAGGGAGACGAATTCGCGAGGGACCAGACGGTTAAAGCGAATGAGAAGTGGAGTCGTGCGCTTGTCGAGATGTGGATGACCCGAAACGATATGCAGAACTTCATCGTGCTGGGTGATCCTGCGGCGAGGGCGAAAATGGCAAGCTGATGGATCTTAGGAATCATGGCGAAAGGAGGCCGTTATGACAAAACTGGCAGTCTTCATAAGTGATCTTCATCTCGGGCGGGGCGACGAACTCGATGATTTCCCCCCGGAGAATGAGAACTCCCTTTCTGAATTCCTGACGCATCTCTCAGCCCAGCACCTCGATCATGAAGTGGACCTGGTCGTTCTTGGGGACTTCCTCGACATTTGGGGAGTGGCCACGGAGAGCGATCAGACGGCAAAAAATAGCGAGGATATCGCCCTCGATCTTATAGAGAACGATCAGGCTCAGCGGACAGGTGAGGCTGTGAAGGCACATGCACTCACCTTCGCAAGGATGAGAGATTTCATCCTTTCCTATCCTGAGCACCACCGCATTATCTTCGTCGTGGGCAATCATGATCATTCCCTGGTCAGCAAGAAAGTTCAGGAGGCGGTCCGCGGTGCAATCACCGAAGGTAATGCCCAAATTGACTCGTGCATTGAGTTCCGCCTTTTCTACGACGCACCCGATCTGCGCACCTACGCTGAACATGGCAACCAGTACGAGGAGAACAACGTCTACAAGCAATTTGCTGTCTTCGGGAACGAATGCCCCGGCCATTATTTCGTCCGCCTCGTTTGGAACCGCTTGGAACCGATGGAGCCAAACCTTGATGTCTGGTGGGAGTCTTTTCGCGCCATCTGGAAGAACAAACTGTGGCATCTTCTGGAACCGGCTTACCGCTTTTTTCGTCAATACCGGGTAGATCCGAGGCCGTTTGAGAGGATCGACGTGCCGGGGGTCCCCTTTTTCGCGGCCCGAGGTGTTGCGTTTGCGCCGACGACGGGCAAGCCCCTGCCAGCTTTTCCTGACATACTGTTCAGCAACTTTGCGGACCCCTACCGGATTTTCTCAACGGACAGGGAAACCGAAAACCAGCTCAGGGCTCTTTATCATGATCCGGAGAACTGGGAATTCAGAGAGTGGGTGGACCAAATTCTGAAAGAGAAATTTGGTGCGGAGGTTCCTCCCATTCCCGCCAGCCCGGCCTTGGGAGTCCAAGAGTATGGCCTCTTTCATGACGAGAACGTCTCCGCCGTAGAGGGAATGTTTTCTCGACCGGGCGAACATCCGGATACGCCACTTCTGAAGGGGTCGGGACTGAGCGACGAGGTGTACGATTTTGTCGTCTTTGGGCACACACACGAAGAGAAGGTGGTTCGCCTTCATCAGCAGAATGCGAAGTATTTTAACACAGGGACTTGGTCCGCATTTCGCGACGCCAAGGGCAGGAATATTTCACGTCTCTGCTACGTGAAAATCACCAGGGATGAGGGGGGCACAGTAGATGCCGTTCAACAATTCTGGCCGCTTTCTCAGAAACGAGATCTTCCAGTGGCCCCGCGTGCCCTGTCCTTTGATGTTTCCGTGAAGAAAGCGATCGGTGAAACGAATGTTAACCTGCTGAAGTTTTTTTCGAACCATTATAAACCTGGACTTATCGGCCTGGTAGGAACATGCGATATGATCGGGATCGCGATCCGTGAGGCCCAGAGGTTGGTGACGAAAGACGGGTCCAGTTCTCTCTGGTCGCACGCGTTCATTCTGGGGGATATGCGATTCGACCGCAGGGGCCCGCAGCAGGCAGTGACGAGGACCCCTTATCTCTTCGAGAGCGACCTGAGGGTGCAGGTTACCCAGCCCCAGATCAGGAATGGCGCCCAGGAGAATTGGGTCGGCAAGTGGTGCAAGGACATCGTGGAAAATGCAGCGATCATTGATTTTCAGCTCTCCCCGGAGCAGACGCAACTCGTCCTCGCCACGGCACTTCAATTGGTGGACGAGCAGGAAACCGCCCTCTACCCGGTGAAGGAACTGATCGGAACCTGGATCGCCATCATCACGCGGAGAAAGTGGCTGCCCAATCCCTTTGACGACCCGCGGGCCATGTACTGTAGCAGCTTTGTCAGACACTGCTACCGTGAATCGGGCAGTGACTTTCTTGACGCGTCGGTGAGCGTTTCCAATACTACGCCCGAAGATATTTCGAGGGCAGGTCTTGCAGCGGGCGCCCTGGTAATGTACAAACCCTAGAAGGTCTCAATGCGGCCCAAAATAGGCGAAACATTTCTTCAGATTCATTGCTCTGAATGAACTTATGGAGTCGAAATGATCCCGGCTGGATCCGGGTTCATCACAGAGCCACAAAGATCGCTGAGGGGAAAACCTTTTTCGTCCAATCGTATCTTGTTCACCCTGCTTCAAGCGCAAACCGAGGTCTGGCAATGTCGCCCTATCAGACATTTCGGAAACTACACCAGTTGACAAACGCTATCGACATTGCATCGTGGCTTCCCAGGCTCAAAATCAAGCGTTTCGATTTGAGTTATCCTTTTGTGATTGTTGCCTGGCATGGGGAAGACAATGGATGCATAATCGATGGAAGGCAAACAGGCCGCTATCAATTCCCATCTGCGGTCCATGAGGACATGGCTCGTTGTTGAAGAAACCGGACACGGGCGATCAATGACGAGCGATCGGGCCGTCAGCGCAGAGCGTGTAACGACATTAGCCGTTCGCGTGCGGCGGCAGGAGAAACTCGGGCGGCACTCCGCACAGCGGATTGCGGTCGCCATATCGAAAGGAGGAGGGACGATGAAACGCAAGTTCGCTATCTTACGAGGTATCAAAGGACGACAAACACGGGATCCCTATGGTGGGGTTCCCGGGCCGATGCTGTCTTCGGAGGGAGGCGCTGTTCCACCAGAGCCCAAGATGGAGGTCGGCCACTTATCTGCGAGTGAGGTCCGCGAAGCAGGTCGCGACCCCGAGGTGGCGGCCATCGCTCCGGTGATGCCGCTGAAGCTCATCCACCCCTTCGAATGCCCGACGGTCGCAGCCGCGAACAAAAGCTGGGGAATCGTGGAAATTGGTGCGGATCAGTCACCTTGGACCGGCGACGGCGTCGTGGTAGCGGTTCTCGATACTGGCATCGATGCCTGCCATCCTGCATTCCAGGGTATGAGCATCGTTGAGCAGGATTTCAGCGGGAGCGGAAACGGGGACAAACAAGGTCACGGGACCCACTGCGCCGGGACGATCTTCGGGCGTGACGTGGCAGGGACGCGCATTGGCATCGCCAGGGGCGTCAAAAAAGCCCTCATCGGGAAAGTGCTAGGTGATGATGGGGGTGGCGACTCGGACTCTCTTTTCCAGGGAATGCAGTGGGCTGTGAACGGGGGGGCGAAGGTCGTATCCATGTCGCTCGGTTTCGACTTCCCGGGGATGGTGAGTGGGCTTGTAGCGCAGGGCTGGCCGCCTGATCTGGCCACATCGTTGGCGCTAGAGGCGTATCGCGCCAACCTCCGCATGTTCGACGCGATCATGGAAATGCTGCGTGCGCGCCTCCCGCTCGACGGCGGCACTGTGGTGGTGGCGGCCGCGGGAAACGAGAGTCGGCGCGACGTGAACCCCGATTATGAGATTGCAGCCTCGCTCCCGGCAGCGGCCGATGGTGTCATCGCGGTAGGTGCGGTGGAGAGGACGGACGCTGGACTCCAGGTCGCGAGTTTCTCCAACACGCTCCCGCAGGTGAGCGCCCCGGGAGTCGCCATCGAGTCGGCCAAGGTGGGCGGTGGGCTGCGCGCGCTCAGCGGGACGAGTATGGCGTGTCCGCACGTTGCCGGCGTGGCAACGCTCTGGTGGCAAACGGTACGGAACCAAGCGACGCTTGCCACCGCCCCGATGGTGGTGGCGAAGGTCCTCGCAACAACCCGCACGAACGGATTTGCACAGGGCGTCCAGGTTGCGGACCGCGGCGCGGGCATCGTCACCTCGCCGACTTAGCCGGACCAGACCGAGGCCTCGCAGCGATGCTGCGAAATGGCGACAACACTTCCACTGACGCGCAGTCGCACTTTGGGGGGTCGAAAGGGGGGAGCAAACAATGTCTACAGCAGCGCTGTTCAACAGCATCCTGCATGCAGAGTTAAACGCCTATGCGGCGTGGCTTCCTGTCACCAATACGTTCAAGCTCGGAAACTACGGGCTCATTAGCAATGGCGTCTTTACGCCGATCGGGAACATCACCGAGTTCGGTATCGTGTTTGCCGAAGAGCAGGGTCCACCCGCGACGCTCGATCTCACCTCCGCTGGAACCCGTGTCATCCGATTTGTTGGAGATGTCAAGGTCCCGGCGTTGCCCGATGCGCCGCTCGACGCGAAGCTCGTATTCCACTTTCCAAACGAGAGCTCGGTGCTCGCCAAGGCGACGACCATCACCACAGAGCAGATGGGAAATGTTCGACAGGTTGCGAGCACACTCGCGCGAGCGAAAGGGTGGGAGCGCAGGTATCGTGTCGTGTGGGGCACCTACACGGGGCACCGCTGCGCGGTCATCACGACACGCTCCTCAAACGCGTCCTTCGAGCTCAGCGGCAAGGCCAACGTACTCTCAAAGCTGGAGTTGGGGGCCGTCGAAGCGGGCGTGACGTTGGCGCACGAGCGTAACATCGGATTCAAATCACTCGGCAAGACCGGCGTGATCGCGCTCCGGCTCTTTAAGCTCAAGCTCTGGGGCGACAGTCCAAAGCTTCTCGGTCCTGGCGATGAGCCGGAGGTGGAGCAGGACGGGCCCGCCGACCTTGAGGACGACGTCTAAGGAGGAGATATGGCGAACATTTGGAATTCCTTGCTTGTTGAGATACTTCGTTTCGGGGGTGAGGCTGGGATCCTGCGGAAGGACGACCCGTACCTTGTGGTCCGCGCCAATGAGCCAGTGGCGAAATACGAGATGGAGCTAGACCACGAGGAGTTCCTCACCTACCTCGATCGGCTCCGGTACGCGAGCGGAACGTCCGTCCAGGATCGAGACGCCACGCGCGCCAAGCTCGGCGCGATCGCCACACACATTCTCCGACTCGCGGAGCCGAATGCGGACGTGCAAATCGATCTCGTCCTGAACGCCAAGGAACTCTGTGCGTTCCCGTTCGAGGCGGCGAGCGACGCCGACGGAATGCCCCTGCTCGTCCGCGATCGGCCCTGCATCGAGATCACGCGGCGCGTGCGTGGCTCGTTTCGCGACCGTGCGCCTGGTTGGCCAGCGAAACCTCGCGTACTCTTCGCGGCTGCGTCGCCAGTGCAATCAGTGCCCGCAGACGCGCACAGGCAGGCGCTGCGGACGGCGCTGGCACCTTGGATCGCGCCGCTCGATGGATTCCCAGGAGCGGTGCCAGACGAACGTTCCGTTCTCACGTTTCTCGATCAGGCTAGCCTGGAGGGGATCCGCGACGCGTGTCTCCGTCAGAAGGACGGCTTCACCCATGTGCACTTGCTCGCCCACGGCCGCGAGGTTGGCCGGGGCATGAGGCAGCAGTATGGCCTGGAGCTCCACGCTGACGCATCGAGTGGCGGCGTCGCCGTTCCGGCCGACGCGCTCGTCGAGGCACTCCGCTCCGGGGAGTCCCTTCCCAGCGTCGTCACCGTCATGGCCTGCGACTCTGCGAACGTAGGGAGCACCGTCGTGGCCTCGGCGGGCCTGGCGCACGCGCTGCACGCGTCGGGTGTCCCCGTTGTGCTTGGATCTCAGTACCCGCTCACTGTCGCAGGATCGACGGTCGCGGTCGAGCGGTTTTACGGGGCCCTGCTTGCTGGCGCGGATGTCCGCGACGCGCTTCACCATGCTCGTTTCCAACTATATCAGGAGCGCGCCGAGACCGCTCATGATTGGATGAGCCTCGTCGCCTACGTCCAGCTACCCGAGGGGTACGCAGACCGCCTTGTTGACGTTCGTCTCGAAGCGGAGCTCGCTACGCTGAAGAACGTCCAGCAGTGGGCTGACTACCTCTCAGGGCAGGCGACCGCCCGTCCCGACCAGTACGAGAGCGTCGCCAGCCGGCTTGGCGGGTGTATCGCGAGTCTCCTCAAGTGGGTGGAACAGCCGGAAAACATTCAGCGGCGGGACGCTCTTGTGGAAAACCGTGGGCTCCTCGGGAGCGCCCACAAGCGCCTCGCTGAGCTGCTCTTCTGCCGCGCAAAGCTCGATGCTGAGCTTGGTCGGTGGGAAAACGAGTCGCGGGCTGCGCTCCAAAAGGCTTGGTCCTGGTATGAACGCGCTTTCAGGGAGAACTTGTCCTCGCACTGGGTGGGGGTCCAGCAGCTCTCCTTGGAGGCGGTGTTGCACGGGAAGATCGAACGGCCCTGGCAGTGGCACACGGCTATCGAGGCGTCCCGGACCGCATGTGCTGACGTGAAGGAGTTCTGGGCCTGTGGATCGCTCGCCGAGCTGCACCTCCTTGCGCCCTATGCCGGAGAGCAGAAGCAGTTAGCTGAGGCCGTGGAGGCGCTGCTGGACCTGCGGGCTCGGGTGCGCGAGCCCTTCCCGCTCGAGTCTACCGCGCGCCAACTTGACCGGTACGCTTGGTGGTGGACGGCGAGCAACGGGTTCTTCCCGGGCGCTCCGGACCTCGCTGTTGACGTCAAGAAGGTGATTGAAGAGGCGGGGTTGCCTGCAGCGCGCTGAGGGATAAGAGGACCGAAGGAGAGGAAGCGCGCCTGCGAGAGGACGGCGACAATCTTATTGTCCGCAGGCATTAGCTGGTGGGACCCAAAACCTTATTCCTTTTTTGCAGCCTGAAACAAAAGATGAAGGTCATAAAACGATGTATCCAATGCCTTTTTTAGGAGGGTGATCATGAGTGGACCTCTCTGTTTTGTTCTTATGCCGTTTGGTAAGAAACCGGGAGCAGCGGGTGCTGTGATAGACTTCGATGCGGTCTACAAGGAACTCATTGCTCCTGCGATTTCAGAGGCGGGGCTTGAACCGCTTCGAACCGACGAAGAGATGACAGGAGGAATCATTCACAAGCCCATGTTTGAGCGCTTGATCCTGTGCGAATACGCCCTGGCCGATTTGACAACAGCAAATGCGAATGTTTTTTACGAGCTGGGAGTGCGTCATGCGGTACGCCAATGGAGCACCGTCCTTTTATTTGCCGAGGGAGGGACTCAACTTCCCTTCGATGTGGCGCCCCTACGGGCCATGCCTTACCGATTGTCTCCTGACGGAAGGCCAGCGGATCTGGGCGTGATGAAACCCGCTTTGGTTAAGCGCCTGAACGAAGCCAAAGCTGCCAGTACCGATAGCCCTATTTTTCAGCTTGTTGAGGGATTTCCAGATGTTGACCATACAAAGACAGATGTTTTCCGCGACAGGGTAAGATACTCTGCCCAGATGAAAGAGAAGCTAGCTGCTGCGAGGAAAGAAGGCTTTAAGGCCGTCCAGGCCGTGGAGAAAGAATTAGGTGATATTCAGAATAGCGAATCAGGAATCGTTATTGATCTCTTTCTCTCCTATCGTGCAGTGGAGGCATGGCAAGAAATGATTGAGCTGGTGAAGAAGATGTCCCCGCCACTTGCTGCAACGGTCATGGTACAGGAACAGCTCGCTTTAGCCCTTAACCGGCATGGGAATGGAGAAGGGGCAGAAAAAGTCCTTAAAGATATTATTGATAGACGTGGTCCCAGCAGCGAGACCTATGGACTTCTAGGTCGAGTCTATAAAGACCGCTGGGAAGGTGCTTTGAAAGGTGGCCAAAAACTACTAGCCCGAGGGCTGCTTGATAAAGCAATCGATGCTTACCTAAAAGGGTTTGAAGCTGATTGGCGTGACGCCTATCCTGGTGTCAACGCTGTAACATTGATGGAAATCAAAGAACCGCCCGATCCGCGGCGCGAAAGCCTCATCCCTATCGTCCGGTATGCTGTGGAGAGACGCATGGCCGCTGGCAAGCCCGACTACTGGGACCACGCGACCGTTCTTGAATTGGCCATCCTGGCTAAGGACAAGGAGAGCGCTGAGAACGCCCTCTGTAATGTTCTCGCCTCAGTGCGTGAGATCTGGGAACCGAAGACGACTCTCAGGAACCTGCGTCTCATACGGGAAGCACGGGAAAGGCGACAGGAAGCGGAGACGTGGGCTTTGGAAATTGAGCGGGAGTTAGAAATAAAAGCTGACCAGTAACTCCCTCATAGCGCCGTTGATTCTCATATGCGGTCAAACTGTTAAGTCGGAGAAACGGAGTTTTTAACTCAGATTTCTAGCGGGAATGAACCCACTATCGGAGTGACATCCTGGGCTAATTGAAAACAGACCTAAGTAGTCTTCTTTCTAGCCATCTCCGCCTTGGCTTGTGCCAGAAAGTCGTTCCAAAAACACTCTTTGCTGCACCATTATGAAAAGAAGCTCCGCATCCGTGGGCATACGCCCAGAGTCATCACGCCTGTAATAATCGTATTCCTTGCCGCAGAACCGGCAGACACGCACAGCATCTTGTTCTTTCATAAGAGTTTCAGCTACACTCATGCTTATCACGCTCCTTTGTGCTTGAATCT
>JAGDMJ010000102.1 GCA_017860555.1 Bacteroidota bacterium | reverse complement strand
GCCGTCATGTCTCTGGGTTATGCTTACTCCAGGGCCGGGGAGCCCGAGAAGGCCGCCGCCCAGATGCAACGGTATATCCGCCTGGCTCCGGATGCAGCGGATCCCCATGCAAGTTACGCCGATATTCTCGTGTACATTGGGCGCTATGACGAGGCCCTCGACCACTACCAGAAGTCCCTTGAGTTGAAACCGGATTACTGGTACTCCATCCGGGAAATCGGCAGAATCTATGAACTGATGGGGAGGCTGAGAGAAGCCGAAGGGCAATACCATACCTCACTCCGACTCCTGCCGCAAAACCGGCAGGTCGAAGGGACACATCGTACGCTTGATGGGGTCTTGCAGATTGATCGGGGCAACTATGCGGAATCAGTACGGTTGTTTCAGGAAGCCCTGACTATCGATTCGACCGACCTGGATGCCGCCCGTGGCCTGGTGTTTGCCCTCAGCAAGTTGAAGAAATTCGAGGGGGCACAGGAGGTGATCGAGCGAATCCTGAAGGAATTCGAGCGGCGCAACCTCACCGAATCTCCGGCTATGCTCAGCTTTCATCTGATGCGGTCCCGACTCCTGACAGAGAAAGGGGATCTCGCGAAAGCAGAGGCGGAATGCGACACCGCCCTCGGATTTTCCGGTCCGCTGACACGCATTGCAGTGTACCGGCAAATGGCCGACATCTACCGGCGGCAGAAAGCCTTCGAGCCGGCCCTCGATGCGTGCGAGCAGGCGCTCCAGGTGAATCCAAATCAACCTGAAGTCCTTCTCACTCTGGTCCGGATCTACCATGATCAAGGAGACCGGCGGATGACGAAGGAGATCGGGCAGCGCCTCATGAATTTCTGGGCGAAGGCAGACCCCGATTTCAAGAACCGCATCGAGCTGATGAGAATCCTCGGCGTCACGAGTTGAGGCTACGCTCGCGGCGTCATTGCGGGGAGTGCCCTTCGCGATGGAGCAGTCCCCGACTTCGTTCCCCGTGGCCCCGGCCGTCCAGGTTGCCGGTGCGGCATGAAAATACTGCCTCTCATTCACTTCCCAGGGATTAGCGGCCGTGGGCTTCAACTGCGGCATCGTCGGACTTCCAAACGTGGGGAAGTCCACGTTGTTCAATGCCATCACCACTGCGGGCGCCGAAGCTTCGAATTATCCCTTTTGCACCATTGATCCCAATGTCGGTATCGTCACTGTCCCCGACGAGCGCCTGGATGTCCTGGCGCGCATTTACCATCCCCTCAAGACCGTCTACTCCACCATCGAATTCGTCGATATCGCCGGGCTCGTCCGCGGCGCCAGCAAAGGGGAAGGGCTGGGCAACCAGTTCCTCGCGCATATTCGTGAAGTGGATGCCATCGTCCACGTGGTCCGCTGCTTCGATGACCCCAACGTGGCGCATGTGGACGGGAGTGTCAATCCCCGCCGGGACATCGAGGTCGTGGAGGCGGAGCTCATCCTGAAGGATCTGGACACGGTGGAGCGCCGCCTGGTGGAAGCGGAACGGCGCGCGAAGACTGCCGACAAGAAGCTCAAGACGGAAGCGGAGTTTATCACACGGATGCGTGAGCATCTCGCGGGCGGAAGGCTTGCACGGTATCTCCAGCTGAGCGGAGACGAGGAGGCTCACTGGCTGCGTGATATGCACCTGCTGACAACCAAACCGGTCATGTACGTCTGCAATGTACACGAGAAGGACATTGCGGGCGAGAGCCATCATGCTGTCATGGTGCAGGAGATCGCCGCGAAGGAAGGGGCAAGCGTTGTGACGGTCAGCGCGGAGGTTGAGGCGGAGATTGCCCGGCTTGCCCCTGATGAGCGGAAAGCATTCCTGAACGACCTGGGCCTCGCCGAGTCAGGGATGGACAGGGTCGTGCGGGAAGGGTACGCGCTGCTTCATTTGATCACATTCTTCACCGTGAACCCGAAAGAAGCCCATGCGTGGACTGTACGCAGGGGAGCCACGGCGTCACAGGCTGCCGGGGTTGTGCACACCGACTTCGAGCGGGGTTTCATCAGGGCTGAGATCGTCAAGTTTGCCGATCTTGCCCGTCTTGGATCAGAGCAGGCGATCAAGGATCATGGACTGCTGCATGTGCATGGGAGGGAGTACATCGTGGAGGATGGAGACGTGATGTATGTGCGGTTCAATGTATAGAGAGCGGGGGCGGTGTCTCAGGTGCCAGGCGTCAGGTGACACAGATGACCCTGGCGAGGATTTACTCTGGTACCTAACACCTACCTATCCATCCCGAGCTTTTTCTTCGCTTCCGGCGACATCATCGCCGGGCTCCAGGCAGGGTCCCACACGATGCGAACGTCAGCGTCTTTGACGCCCGGGATTCTCAGCACTGCGTCGCGCACACCGCGCGAGATCATTCCGCTCATACCGCAGCCGGGGGTGGTCAGCGTCATTTTCACGCCCACCCAATCGTCGATGATCTTGACGTCATAGATCAATCCCAGGTCCACAACGTTCACGGGAATTTCCGGGTCATAGCAGTTGCGCAGGGCTTCGTACACCTGAGATTCGGCAATCACGGTTTTTTCGGCGTCCATTCTGTCTTTCCGCGGTTATTCAGTGCATTTTCCTCATGATACCCTTTTCGGGAGAGAGTTTCAAGTTTCTCGCACTCGCCGCAGCAATCAAGCGTGCCGGTCCGGCGGGGTCGGAGCCATCCGCGGATGAGCAAAACGAGAGTAACGGCCACAATCAGCAGAGATGCTGCCTGTTGCCAATCCATGTCTTATCCTCCCACTCCGAGCCAGAGCCCGGCGCGGTAGACAGCAAATGTAACAACGTATGCCAGCACAGTCATGTATCCGATCTGGAATATCGGCCACCTCCAGCCGTTGGTTTCGCGTCTCATCACGGCAACTGTGGAGAGGCACTGCATCGCCAGCACATAGTACACCATCACGCAAAGGGCTGTGAGGAGTGTAAAGGTCGGGAGGCCGGTCACCGGGTCACGATCCTGTGTCATGTGAGCGCGCAATGAGATGGTCTCGTCTTCCTCCGCCGACGCGTTCTGTATATTATAGATGGTTCCCATGGTGCTTACGAACACTTCACGCTGCAGCATGGAGCTAACAAGCCCGATGCCGATCTTCCAGTCGAATCCCAGCGGTTTGATGATCGGCTCGATCAGATGGCCTGCGCGCCCTGCGAAGCTGTGATTGAGCTGTTCGGAGGGCGTTGCGTTCTCCAGCTTGGGGTAACTGGCAAGGAACCAGAGCAGGATGGAGGCTCCCAGAATGATTGTTCCGGCACGTTTCAGGAACGAGGTTGCACGCTCCCATACCTGGTAGAACACGGACTTCAGCGAAGGCAGCTTGTACGGAGGAAGCTCCATCAGGAATGATGGCGGGGTTCCGCGAAGAAACGTACTCTTGAATAACCATGCCATTCCCAGAGCGGCAAGGAGTCCGAGCAGGTACATGGAAAGCAGGGTTATCCCGGCAAATGAGAAGACTCCCACCACGGTGCCGGCCGGAATGAACGCTGCGATCAGCAGCGCATAGACCGGAAGCCGGGCACTGCAGCTCATGAGGGGCGCCACGAGCATAGTCGCGAGGCGGTCCTTTGGGTTATCAATGGTGCGCGTAGCCATGATGCCCGGTATCGCGCAGGCGAAGGAGCTCAGCAGCGGTATGAACGATTTGCCGTGCAAACCCACCTTCCCCATGAGCCGATCCATAATGAACGCTGCACGTGCCATATAGCCGCTGTCTTCAAGGAAACCCAGGAACAGAAAGAGGAAGAGGATTTGCGGGAGAAAGACCACGACCGCCGCAACCCCGGCGAGGGCTCCCCGCACGAGAAGGTCCTGGAGATCTCCCGGTGGAACCGCATCCGTCACCACGCCGCCCAGCCAGTCAAATCCCTCGTTGATCCACTCCATCGGAACAGCCGCCCACGAAAAGATCGCCTGGAAAAGAACGCCCATGATGCCAAGGAAGATGAGGATCCCCCAGAACCGGTGCGTCACGATCCTGTCGATCCTGTCGCTCAGGCTCATCCCCGGACGGAAGGTGCTGGTCACAGCCTGGGCGCAGACGCTCTTGATCCATTCGGAGCGTGACACAAAAAAAACGGCGCTCCGGTCGATTCCGAGGAAGTCCAGCTTCTGATGATCCCTTTGCACATGCTTCAGAAGTTCGGGGGCGTAGCGGTCATTCTTCTCGATCAGGGCACTGTCGGCCGTCAACAATGCCATTGCTTCATGGAAGGCCTCGGAGCCGACGAGACGATGATGGTCATGGAGCAAACCGGCTAACTCTTCGCACTCGCGTTGAACGGGTCCGGGGAGCCTCCACGCGCGCGCTTTTCCCGTTGCGACTCGTGTCGCCCTCACAGCCTCCTTCAACTCGGTTACCCCTTGCTCTTTCCGGGCCACCATAGGGACGACCGGCACGCCGAGTTCACGTTCCAGCACCGGAACGTTGATCGAAATTCCCTGCTGTGTGGCCACGTCGATCATGTTCAATGCGACGACGAGAGGGAATTGCCGGTCGATGATCTGGCTGACGAGATTGAGTCCGCGTTCAAGATTGCTGGCGTCCACCACACACACAACTAATTCAGGGTGGGGCGTCTGGGGTGCACGGCCCAGGAGCACGTCCGTCGCGATTTGCTCATCCGGTGACGTGGCGGTGAGGCTGTACGTCCCCGGTAGATCAAGAAGCGTCGCTTCGGAGCCGTTCTCAAAGAGTACTCGTCCCTCTTTTTTTTCGACAGTAACGCCGGGGTAATTGCCGACCTTCTGCCGGAGGCCCGTCAGGGCATTGAAAACGGTGGTCTTTCCGGAATTCGGATTGCCGACAAGGGCGATGTAACGGTGGGCTCCTCTGTCACCCTCACTTCTTATCTGCGTACTTTTCATTCCGACGTAGAGACAACGATAGTGCGGGCGAGATTGTTGTCAAGGCCGATTCTGCTGTTCTGGATCTCGCAGATCATATTGCCATTCCCTTTCAGGATACAGCGCACAACGGCGTCTTCATAAAAGCCCAGGTCACGCAGTCGGCTTGACATCTCGGGATGGGAATGGCGGAGTTGACGGATGCGAACCCGCATGCCGATCGGCGCGTCGACGAGTGTGGAATGGGGCTGGGTCATGGATACCTTCAACTTTTTTTTCTGCATTTGGCGCAGGTTCCAAAGATCTGAAGGGCGGAACTCTGCGGGTGGAAATTTCTCTCGCTGCAAACCTCATCCTGCAACCGGTCCAGCCGGTCATTCACAAACTCGATGATGTCTCCACAATCGAGGCAGATGAGGTGGTGGTGGTGTGGCCGGCCGAACGCCTTCTCGTAGCGGGAGCTGTTCTCCGTGAACCGGTATTTGGATACCAGGCCGCACTCTTGAAGGAGTTCCAGGGTATTATAGACCGTGGCTTTGGATACACTGACGCCGTTTGAGATGAGTCGATAGTACAGGCCTTCGGCATCGAAATGCCCCTGGCTATCAAGGACAGCGTCAAGGATCGCGTAGCGCTCTTGCGTTGCCCTTTTTTTGCCGGTTGCTTTCAGATACTTCGAAAGAGTCTCCCGGGCGGCTCCCGAATCCATTGGCACCTTTGTTTAGAATTGGTCTAAATAAAGCTAAAGAGAAAAGAGATATTAGTCAAGGGGAAAAAATAAAAAGGTATCGACACCGAGGCTAACCTGGGGAAAAGGGGTGATTCCCAGGGAACTCCCCGGCCCGTCCTAACGATTTTGGCGCCAAAACGGCGTGTCTTTTCCACGCGAATTAAATGCAATAATCAGTTGAATTTGCTTGCTTTTTTTCCTCAATTTCGCGTCATTTCGTCATCGAGCAATCTGGGATTGCTACCTGTTTTTCAGGCCTCCAATGTGGGGACACTGAGAGAGGCCTAACAGCTCTTTGACACGAGGTGAGTATGATGTGACCGTCGGGACGAGTCTCGCGGGAGTCTTAACCCCGAGCGGGCTCGGACGGTCAGGCGCTGTCCCTCTCGGAAAAGCGGGTTTGTTGCCTGAATAGTTAGTGCCGGGGCGGCTTGTATCATCGCACCCATTTCGCGAACTGTCACACGATCCAACACGGAGTCCCTTTCATCGATCACCGGGTACTGCGGAAGGAGGTGGTGATCGCAATCCATGATATTCTCTTTGATTATGACGTCCTGCTCGAGAGTGACTGGTCTTTCAGGACTCTATTCCGCACAACGAATTTCTGCAGGGAATGGGAACGGCCGAACTGCACTACAGGTTAGGGAGGTATATCGCGGAAAGGGATAGGGGACTTCGGACCCGGCGGAGCAGTCTGCTGTCGACCGCAGACAGATGCAAGGTCCCGACTCATACATCATCGTGGGGTCCAGGCATTCGGGGGAGGGTCGTCCAAGAACTCTGTTCTCCAGACTATCGATCCCGAAGGGCTTCCGGACGCGATCATGGCGTATCTTGATTCAACCGTGGCGATGCCCATGCTGGCATCGTAAGTGGCTTGCCCGGCGTTCAACCAGGAAGTTGAAGCAGTTGTACGGCAGAGGGGGAGAGCTTGTTCGGGAGTCCGCGCAAGAGTACGAGAAGGCAGCGAAGGGTACATACAAAAATCCTATACACAACCAGGAGGCACACTGATGAACAGGCTTCAGGAGTTGAAAGATCTGGTGGCATCGTTCGAGAAGGACTTCATCAAGTTCTACGAGAAGGGGAACAAATCGGCCGGGACGCGCGTCCGCAAGTCGATGAATGAATTGAAGAAGAAGGCTCAGGAAATCCGGAAGGAAGTCCAGGAATTGAAGGGGAAGAAGGACGACTCCTCAGAGGCTCCAGAGTCGTCGCAGCAATAGAGAGCACATGCCGCGTTCGTAAAAAAGCGAAAACCCACCGGAGGGTGGGTTTTCGCAGGCATTAACTCTGCTCAGCGAGCGTACGCTGGGCACGCCGGATGGCTTTCACTCTCTTCATACGTTTCTTGACGGAGGGCTTGGTAAAGTAGGCCCTCTTCTTGAACTCCTTGAGAACTCCCGACCGTTCGTACTTCTTTTTGAACCGTTTGATCGCGCGATCGATCGGTTCGTTCTCGGCAACGACAATGCCTACCAAACGTTATCACCTCCTTCGCAGGTGTCTGCTGTAGTAGTTGTTTTACTGATTGTCTTCTCCGTTGCGGACTACACTCTCCATCAATCTCCGTTCGCCCAGCTTCTCAAACGACACCACGATGGCGCGGCCGCCGCCTGATGTGCGAACCTTGGAAATGATCTTTCCGATGTCATCCCACTCGGAATGAAAAATCGCTTCGCCAACGCTGTAGGTGTTTTCCGGTTTGTACTCCAGGCATTGGGACTTGTCCAGTTTCTTTTTGGCGTCCTGTTGAGATTGCTTGAGCGCTTCGAGATCGACAAGGGTTGCATGTCGGCAGCGCGTGCAACGATACCAGGTCTTTTCAGGCTGATTCTCCACTGCGCCGATCACCTCCATCTTGGT
Organism: Bacteroidota bacterium; assembly: GCA_017860555.1. GTDB lineage: Bacteria > Bacteroidota > Ignavibacteria > UBA10030 > UBA6906 > JAGDMJ01. The sequence goes on along the minus strand of JAGDMJ010000102.1, from coordinate 1,763 downwards.
AACGCGTTCGCAATGAACGCAGTGATGGAGAATGTTTTTTCCCTTTGCCATCCGTACCTCCGTTATAGGAAAAACTGGTCACCGAAACTACTCGTGGAGCGACGTCCTGCGGGACGATGAGGTAGGCAAGTTCGGTAAATCCCCAAACAAATATACCGGATTTCCCGGTGACAGTCAAGACGCTGCATGGAACATCCGCCGGACGCTTCTTGCGAAAAAACATCTCTTGTCTTTTGGCCGGCCGCGCCGTATATTGAAAAAATTGCGGTTTTGCTCCGGGGCCCTTAGCTCAGCTGGTTAGAGCAGCAGACTCATAATCTGCGGGTCGTTGGTTCGAGTCCAACAGGGCCCACAACACTCTCGGTCTCCCTCGCAGTTTTTCCAATCCAACCAAGCAATGCGGTTTTCTCCCCCCCACAGTTGAAACCCTGCAAAGTTGCTCTGACGTCCGCTGGTGGCTATTTTTGTCCACATGGTCAAACGCCCCGCCCCCCGATGTGAATTCTCCATTCCCAAGGTACTTTTTACCTCACGTTTTCCCTTTTTCCGCAGATTTCCGCCATGTACCGCTCCGCGTGACTCTGGCACCGGCTTTGTACTCACCAGTCTCGGCACTGAACAACCGCATACAGCATCAGGACTCGTATGAAAATACTGCTTGTTGATGACGAACAAGGATTTCTCAACGTCATGGGGGAAGTTCTGCGGAACGCTGGTTATGAAACCCTGCTCGCAGAGGACGGCAAACAAGCGCGCGAGCTCCTCGAGATGGAAAAGGTGGACCTGATCATCTCGGATGTGTTCATGCCCACCCTCGACGGCATGCGCTTTCATAGCTACGTCCGCGAATTCACCGACGTCCCCGACATCCCGTTTATCTTCGTGTCCGGCTACGACGACGAGCACACGAGGAACCTGGTGATCAACTCAGAGATCGATTTCTTTTTCAGCAAGACGACTCCTGTTGATACGATCATTGCGCTCATCGAAAAATTGAAACTCACAACCCAACGCATATCCGCCTGACCGATTCCATGACTCCATCTGAAATACAAGCAATGTCTCAGCCGGATGATTCGGTGGCATCCGTTGGGCAGGGGGGAAAGCCCGCACATGCCTCGCGGCCGATGATGACATCCTTCCTCGAGCATCTTGTCCGGAATGGGACGATCTCCAAAGAGATCGCTGTGCAGGCAGCGGACTGGAAGCGGAGCAGGGAACGTGACAAGCGGGGATTGATTGACATTCTCCGGGAAGAGTTCGGGGTTCCCCGTGACGTCCTTCAGTGTCAGGTCGCGCAGTTTTATGCGTTCCGCGTCATCGATTCCACTGACCGAAGCACGCGGCGGCTGACGGGCGCCGATGTGAACCGCCTGGTCAAAGGGCTTCCTGAACCGACCCGCCAGACCGCGCTCAAGTTCAAAGTGCTCCCCTATGACGTTGTTGAGAACGACAAGATCGTTGTCGTAACGCCCAACCCGTCTGACCGTGAGGTCTCGGAAGTCGTCCGTGCCCTCCCGTACAAGCGGTTCGAGATCTGCTACATGAAGGAGAGCGACTGGACCGAATACTGGCGCCAGGTGACGACGGAGAAGCCGTTCGTAAAGCCCGCGCCGGCCAATCACGATGGTTCGGCGGCCGAGACGGAAACGGATTTTGAAGGTACCCTCGACCGGGACATCAGCCGGGGGCAGTTGGTCGCGCTCGTGGAAAATGTGCTCTCGGATGCCGTGCGCGTAGATGCCACGGATATTCATTTTGTT
>JAGDMJ010000101.1 GCA_017860555.1 Bacteroidota bacterium | reverse complement strand
CAGTTAAACCGTTTGAAACTTCCGCCGTCCAGTCAACGTGTGAATGCCCTTTCCTAACTGCAAGGCATCGGAAGTGCCTAAACGATGGGAAAGGGTGTTCTGTTTTCAGCGGTAGGGTTGACTGCTAACAAAACTGCTAACAGTTGACCCTTGATTTTGGCTCGGTCGCCTGAAAAAGTGGCGAAAATAAGCGGGGCTGTAGCTCAGCTGGGAGAGCGCGTGAATGGCATTCACGAGGTCAGGGGTTCGATCCCCCTCAGCTCCACGAAACCCCCACCCTTCAAGGTTGAGACTTGGGGGTGGGGGTTTCGAGTTCCCTTGAAACTCCCCCCGTTTTTCGCTATTTTCTTCACATTGGGGTCCATTCACCTTCCCCTCTCCCTTTCATATACAAGAAATGGCCATGAAAGACCTCGGCAAGGCATTCAGCTTCATGTTCGATGACCCTTCGTGGGTCATGAAAGTCATCATCGCCGCTCTGTTCATGCTGCTCTCCCTCCTGGGCATCGGGCTATTTGTGTTGCTCGGGTATTTCGTCGAACTCATCCAGCGTGTCATACGGCGCGAGCAACATCCCCTTCCGGAATGGAGCGACGTCGGCGTGAAACTTGTGGTCGGGTTCAAGTACTTCGTGGTGATTCTTGTCTACACCCTCCCGATCATCCTCCTTGTTGTACCGCTGATCGCCCTCATGGGAATTTCGGCACTCTCGGAGGAGTCACAGGCGTTCAGCGCGTTCATAGCGATCTACACATTCGGCTATATGCTTCTGATGGTCCCCTATATTCTTTTCTTCACCCTGCTCACACCCATCATTACGTATCGGTTCGCTCTGCGCGAACGAATCGGGGACGGCCTGGACGTCGGTGGAATTCTCGCTGACTTCCGACGGAACTGGCAAAATACGCTGGTTGTTGCATTGATATCCGTCGGCCTCGAATCCTTCGCCAGCATCGGCATCCTGGGTTTCTTCGTGGGAATCTTCTTCACCCTGTTTTACGCCTATGTCGTCGTCGGCCATACGTATGGGACCCTGTACCTGAGCACGCAGGAAGGAACAGTTGCGTAGATGAAGTTGCGTTTGGGAATTCTGATAGCGGGTTTTATTCTTCTGGGAGGGCTCTGCCAAACCGGATGCAAAGATGAGGAAACACTCCTCCCCGGAGAGAGCCCTTCCACCGTGATCTTCCCCGAGCGAAATGTAAGCTTCGGAGTGCACGTACAGACATTGTTCAACCAGACGTGCGCCCTCGCCAGCTGCCACGACGACGGCTCACATGCGGGCGGACTGGCGCTCACCTCATACTACAACACAGTCTTTGCGGTGCCGGGAGTCGTGATCTCGAAAGACCCTGCCAACAGCATTCTGGTCATGAAGATCGAGGGGCGGGGGCCGGCCGGCGACAGGATGCCACCATTCACAAATCCGCTGAACCAAAATCAGATCAACGGGATCAGGACGTGGATTGCGGAGGGTGCGCTGAACAATTGAGGTAGAGCCTTGGGAATCTCACTCACTCCCCCTGCCAGAGAGGGAAAGGGGTTAAGGAGTGAGGTCTTCAACTGCCTTTCGGATTCCTTCCCCATAACAGCTTGGCCCGTAGCACGTCAAAGTACGTGGTGTCCATCCGCTTGACGAGACGGACCGGATACGGCGCCTTCTTCACCCTCACCTCAATCGGCGGACGAACAAACGACTCCATCTGTCCATCCGCCGAGATCAGAACTTCATCACTGTCGGCCTGCACGATGATCCGGATCGAACTGGTATCGGGAACGATGATCGGCCTGCCGCTCAACGTATGTGGAGAGATGGGGGTGATACCGATGACCAGGCTTGCAGGGGTTACGATGGGGCCTCCGTTGGACAGCGCGTATGCTGTCGATCCGGTCGGGGTGGAAACGATGAGCCCGTCACCACGGTAGGTGACGGCGTATGCTCCGTCGATGTGCATTTCGATGTCAATGACCCGCGAGGAACGGGACTTATCGACGACGATATCATTGACCGCATGTAGGAGCCGGCCGGGAATGCTGGGCGAGCTCGCCTCAAGCACCAGCCTGTCTTCAATGTAGAATTTGTTGTTCAGGATATCTCCGATCGCCTCCTGCATCCCCTCGGGTGCAACCTCTGCCAGAAAGCCCAGCTTGCCGAGATTGATGCCGAGGATCGGTGTCCCCCTGCCGCCCACCGAACGAGCAGCGGCCAATATTGTGCCGTCGCCGCCAAAGGCGATAAGCACATCGGATTTCTCAATGCACTGGTCGAAATCACATCCGTGGTCTTTCCCCGAGCGCGGCGCATCCGGGAGGAGGTTCAGGATTTTCCTGTCGATGACGTATTCCGTCCCGGTACTATCGAGTTTCTCCAGGAGCTTTGGCACCGCCTGGCGAAGTGCCGGCTTGTCTGTGTTTCCAACGATGGCGAATCTCATTGCGTCTTCTCTCCTTCCGGAGAGCCGGAGGCCGGGGGAGGAGGAGGCACCGTGTGCTCGGGTTCAGGCTTCTTGTTTGCTTCGTCCACATAATTCAGTTTCAATTCCTGGATTACCGTAGACAGCAGACGGTTCTCATTCTCGCTCAGGTTCCCTCTGGTCTTTTCCCTGAGCATATCCAGGATGTCTATCGAATTCTGGGCCGCGGCGAGGTCCCGCTCGATTGCCCCCGTGATGGGATTCTTGATTTTCCCAAGTTGGTGCATGGTAGCCGTGTGAAACATCAGGACCAACTGGGTGAAGAGGAACTGCACTTTCTCGTTGGCGTCCATAGACCGACTCCCCTGGAGGATGAACTTGCACTAATCGCTGCCCCGGGATCCGCTGCTTGTCAGCTCCCAGAGCTTGGCGTATTTCGAAAACACGTACGCAGACGATAAAACAGAAAGCACGAGGCCGTGGATCCCGTCGAGGAATCCAAGCCGGAAAACATACATTTTCATGAAGAGAAACGGCGGCCGGACGAGCAGATCCCAGAGCCGGAAGGTCTTTCCGCTTGCTGTCATGTCTTCGGCGGCGAGCGTGGTGTATTTGTTTGATTTGGTGAGGTACTGCTGAAGGTTCAGGTCCGTGAAGTGAAGGAGATCCTGCTCCAGTTTCCCGACCTCGCCTTGAAGCTCGAGTCGCTCGTGCACGCGTGTTTCGCTGAAGCGCCCCTGTTCCTTTCGAAAGAGACGGACCACGCGCGACGGATACCACCCGCAATGCTTGATCCACTTCCCCAGGAAGTACGCCCGTCGGGCAACGGAGTAACCGCTGTAGCCGGGTTCATCCCGCGTCACCACTTCCCTGATTTCTTTCGCCAGCCCGGGCGGCACACGCTCGTCGGCATCGAGCCAGAGGATCCACTTCCCCGCCGCGTGGTCGAGAGCGAAGTTCCTCGCGTGCCCGTATCCCTGCCACTCAATCGTGTAAATGTCCGGCGTGAAACGCCGCGCCAATTCGACCGTCCTGTCTTTGCTCCCGGAATCAACGACCAGAATCTGATCGGCCCATCGGACGCTCTCGAGACATTCGACGATGTTCCGTTCTTCGTCGCGGGCAATGGTTATGACAGTCAGCGCGTTCATGCTCAGTCTTTTCCTCGCTCACTTGAGTTCACCGGCGGTTCATCGGCTGGCACCCTGTGCGACGGCATCTGTCCCACGGCGAGAGTCAGTCCAACGGTCAACCAGAACAAGATCACGACTTCTTGATCGCCGAACGTCCACTCCGTGAGGCCATTGACCTGAAAACCGACAAACACGGCGAGGGCGCCCAGGGTAACGGACCCGCGGAACCAGTCGGCTTGGACTTTTTTCCAGATCCGCCACTCCGTCTGGAAAATCCTGACGAACATAGCGGCAACGGCGGCGAAACCCAGGATCCCAAGCGTCACCAGGATCTGCATCGCGATATTATGCAAATGCCCATGCTGCGCGGGATCGCCGGGATCCATGTACCGAAGATAGAGCTCATGAATGTCGATGTCCCCTACGCCCACGATCGGGTGGTCCGCAAAGATCTTCAACCCGTTCTTCCAGAGCATCAGACGAGATGCGTTCTCCGGATGATTCAGGTCGACAATGCTCTCGATGCGGCTTTCCACATAGGGTGGTGCGAACAGGATCACGAGAAGGATCAACAACGCCAGAGGGAGAAGGAGCTTTTTGTTCCGCATGAGGGCGATAAAGACAATGCCCGCCGCCGCGGCCAGATATGCCCCCCGCGTCACGGTGGCATAGAGGCTGATGCCGATTGGAACCAACCCGATCACTGCCACCGCCCTGATGCGCCGCGGAGTACCCGGATGCACGGCGAAGGGGAAGAGCAGAAGCAACGCAATCATCATCAACTCGGAGGTGGTCATGTAGAACTGGAAGATTCCCAGGCGCACGACCTCTTCAGGAGGGCTGAATGCCAGCTTGCCAACTCCAATGCAGGCGACGAGCCCCGCGGCAGACAGAAGAACCGCCATGGCCCGCTTTGCAGCCTGATCTGTTGTAATCCACGTCGCGAAAAAATAAACGATGCCGATCAGGAGAAGGCGCTTCGAGAAAGCAAAGGATTGGGCAATTCTGTATGAAAAGAGCGTGGAAAGAATTTCCGCGATCACATATGCCAGGAAGAAGTAGTCCAGCGGAGTCGCCCGGACAAGGAAACGGCGTTCGCTGATCATGACCCCGGCAAAGCAGATCGCCATCAGGCCGAGCGCAATGGAATTGACGGCAATGGAGACGTAGGTCGACGCCAGGAACACGTACATCGCCGCAACCATCACAAAACGAAGCCAGACCGCCGCGCGCGAGGGTTGATCGAAGGCGGCGGGAGGAGGTATTTTGTTCGCCTCGTTCATGCTCGTTTGTTTGCCTTTAGCGACATACCAACACGAATCGATTTATTTCCCCTTGTGCGCGACGAAGCTCGCTGTTTGGGAGGAAGTACTCTATCCGTGTTCGCTCCTGTTCATCTGTGGTTCATATCCGGAACTGCAGATCATACAGCTTTTTGTAGAGCCCTTGCCTCCGGTGCACAAGGTCCGTATGGCGGCCGGTTTCCACGATGCGACCGGCTTCGAGCACGATAATGCGGTCCGCGTGCTGGACCGTGGAAAGCCGGTGTGCAATCACGATCGAGGTACGGCCGGCCATCAGACGTTCGATCGCCTCCTGCACCAGAATCTCGGATTCCGTGTCCAGGGCCGACGTCGCTTCATCCAAGATCAGGATCGGAGGATTCTTCAGGATCGCGCGCGCCAGGGCCAGGCGCTGCCGCTCACCGCCCGAGATCTTCACTCCGCGCTCTCCGATCACAGAGTCATAGCCGCCGGGCATCTCCTCAATGAAGCGATGGGCATTCGCCGCCTTTGCCGCGGCGACGACCCGCTCGATCGCGCAGTCATCCAACCCGTAGGCGATATTGTTGCGTACGGTATCGTTGAAGAGGATCGTCTCCTGCGTCACGATGCCGATGTTCTCCCGGAGCGACCGCACCTCCAGGTTCCTCACGTCAATGCCATCGATCATGATCGCGCCAGAGGTGGGATCATAGAAGCGTGGCACAAGATCCACGAGCGTCGACTTGCCCGCGCCGCTGGGTCCGACGATTGCGACCACTTCTCCCTTCTTGATCGTGAAGTTGATGTCGGACAGCACGATATCGCCGTCGCGGTAGCGGAAGCTGACGTCGCTGAACCGGATCTCGGAGCGCAGATCGCACAGCTTCACCGGATCGGCACAATCCCGGATGTTCGGCTCGGTGTCGAGGATCTCGAACACCCGTTTGCCCGCCGCCGTCGCCTCCTGCATCCGGTTGTTAACGCTGCTGAGCTCCTTGATCGGAGGCATCAGCTGGAACATGGCGAAGAGGAAGCCCAGGAACTGACTTGCGCTCAGCCCCTCGTGCGACAGCACTTGCGACCCCCCGTACCAGATGATGACCGCGCCTGCGACCGCGCTCAGGAACTCCGTGCTCGGGGAAGCGAGGTTCCTGATGCGCGTGACCCTGAGGATCGTGTCGAGCGCACGCTGCCCCTCTGAGGCGAACTTCCTGTTTTCGAACTTTTCCATCCCGAAGGCCTTGACCACCTTCACTCCTGTGATCGTCTCATGGAGCACCGAGGTCAAATCGGCCATCCGCTGCTGAACGAGCCCGCTTTCTTTGTGCACACGCCGCCCCACTCCCGCAATGATGACGAGTGCCAGCGGGAACACCACGAACACCAGGACCGTCAGTTTCCAGCTGATCATGAGCGTGATGGTCAGATAGACGGTGATGAGGAGAGGCTCGCGGATCATTGTCTGGAACGTCGCCGAGATTCCCGTATTGATGACGGGCACGTCGTTCATGACGCGGGAAATCAGGTTCCCGGTACGCTCGTTGCTGAAATACCCGAGCGGCAACTCATGGATGTGCTGGTACAGCGCGTTCCGCAAATCCCTGATCAATCCCTGCTCAACGGATACCATCAGGTTCGACTGGAGGTACCCGAAAATGTTCTTGATCAGGAACGAGACCACAACGATGATGCAGACGTTCCGGAGCGAGTCCAACGGATCGCCCGCGAACACGAGGTGCTGGAACCAGGATGCCACCCCGTCCTTCAAGGAGGTCAGCCAGGATGGCACCAGCGACGCAGCGGGTTGAACCTGCGTCGACGCCCCGCCCGGCGAGCCGCTGATCAGCGTCTCGAGCAACGGGATCGTGAGGTAGATGGAAATGCCGCTGAAGATGGAAAACATGATGGAGCAGAAGACCGAGAGGGTCAGTTGCCCGGAGTACGGCCGTATGTAATGCAAGACCCGACGATAGATGTTCATTACTTCCGTTTCAGGGCGTTGAGTTCAACATTTGTCGTTGGCGGAAGCGCGCCCTTCCCTTCCTTCTGGCGCATCCGGTATTCCCAGAGCTTGGCATAGAGCAGCATGGTGTAGGTTGCGTCCAGCAGGGCCAGGACCAAACCATGGAACCCGTCCTTGTAGCCTTTCTTGGAAATGAACATCCGAAGAAAGTGGGACAGGGGATTCAGGATCAGGTTATGCCATCGCGCTTCGGCGGCAGGGTTGGCCTTCAATTTGTTCGACACATGGAGGGACGTATACTCATTCATTTTCTCCACGTAGGCGTAGACCGAGGCATACGTGTGATGATACAGATACCCCGTGAGGCGTCCCCGTTTTCCCTTCGTGTTGAACCCGCCATGGATCTCCTGATGTTCCGGATAGTAGCTGTCTTTCCTGAAGAACCGGAACTGGTAGTCCGGGAACCACCCGCCGTGCTCGATCCACTTGCCGAAGGCCGACGGTTTACGAATGAACTCGTAGCCAACGGCATCCCCGTTCCCCCGAAGCACTTCCCTGACTTCCGCGGCAAGCTCGCCAGACATTTCCTCATCGGCATCGATGACGAAGATCCAGTCGCCCGTCGCATAATTGATGCCGCGTTCGACCTGCTTGCTGGTGCCGGGATACTCGTGCTGATAGACCTTGGCCGTGTATTTTCGGGCCAGCTCTACCGTGCGATCGGAACTGAACGAATCGACGACCACGATTTCATCCGCCCATCGCACGCTTCCCAGGCAGCGGTCGATGTTCTTTTCCTCATTGAGCGTCACCAGTATGACGGAGAGCGTCTGCATGGATGATCACCTCACAACGAGGTTGACAAGCCGGTTTTTCACCACGATCGCCTTCACCAGCTTCTTCCCATCCATATGTTTGCGTACGTTCTCATCCTGCAGGGCAAGGGTCTCCAGATCCTTGTCGCTCGTATCCACGGCAACCTCCAGGCGCCCGCGCACCTTGCCGTTTACCTGAAGGACGATCTCCACGGCGGAGGCCTGAAGCTTGTCCGGCTCAAACTTCGGCCACGATTCGTGTGCCAGCGTCGCAGCATGTCCCAGTTTCTGCCAGAGTTCTTCGGCGAGGTGAGGGGCAAACGGCGCGAGAAGCAGGACGAATGGCTCAAGGAACTGCCGGGGACGCGATTCGCTCAGCATAACCTCATTCACAAAGATCATCATCTGGCTGATCGCGGTATTGAACCGTAAGCCTTCAATGTCTTCGCCGACCTTTTTCACCGTGGTATGGAAGACCCGCTCAAGGTCTCTGCTCACCGGAACGAGTTTCAGCTCCGAATCCAGACGCCCCTCCTCGTCGACGTACAAACGCCAGATCCTGTTCAGGAACCGGGAGACTCCTTCAACGTTGCGCGTGCTCCATGGCTTCATCTCCTCCAGCGGCCCCATGAACATCTCGAAAAGCCGCATGGCATCGGCGCCGTACTGTTTGACCACCTCGTCGGGGTTAACAACGTTGCCGCGCGATTTGGACATCTTGCGCGAGTCCTCGCCAAGGATGATTCCCTGGTGGCGCAGCTTCATGAAGGGTTCCTTCGTGCTGACATGGCCGAGATCATACAGCACCTTGTGCCAGAAACGGGCGTACATCAGATGGAGCACCGCATGCTCGGCTCCGCCGACATACAGATCGATCGGCATCCAGAGCCGTTCCAGCTCCGGCGAACAAAACGCATCAGAATTACCCGGGTCGATGAAGCGAAGGTAATACCAGCATGAGCCTGCCCATTGGGGCATCGTGTTCGTTTCGCGGCGCCCGCGTAAACCGGTCCTGGGATCCGTCACGTTGACCCACTCTTCGGCAAGCGCCAGCGGGGATTCAGTGGTCCCGCTTGGCTGGAATTTCTTCAGATCAGGGAGCAGGAGCGGCAGCTGATCCTGGGGGAGCGCCTGCATCGTGCCGTCTTCCAGGTGGATGATCGGGATGGGCTCTCCCCAGTAACGTTGTCGGGAAAAAAGCCAATCGCGGAGTTTGTACTGCACGGTGCCTTTGCCCAGAGTCTTTCTCTCAAGCCACGCGGTTATTTCGGCCTTCGCCTGATCGGTGCCCAGGCCGTTCAACGATACCTCGGCATTGGCCGAGTTCACGGCGGTGCCGTCCCCGACGAACGCCGCGACAGAGATATCACCGCCTGACACCACTTCGACAATGGGGAGATGAAACTTCCTGGCGAAAGCATAGTCCCGCTCATCATGCCCCGGGACGGCCATGATGGCCCCGGTTCCATACCCCATCAGGACGTAGTCCGCGATCCATACAGGGATCTTTGACCCGGTGGCGGGGTTCGTCACAAAGCCACCCGTAAATACTCCGGTCTTCTCGGCCTCGATCCCGCGCTCAAGGTCACTTTTCAGTGCGGCCTTCGCCCGGTACGATTCCACCGCGCC
>JAGDMJ010000100.1 GCA_017860555.1 Bacteroidota bacterium | reverse complement strand
TACGGATAGCGGCCACAAGGTGTTTTCCACGCTGCACACGGCATCGGCTGTGGAGACGATCGACAGGATCATCGGCGAGGTGCCGCCGATCGAACAAGACCGTGTGCGGATCCGGCTGGCTGATACCCTCACGGCGGTGATCTCGCAGAAGCTGGTACCGAGCCTGGACGGGAAGCGGGCGCTTGCGAAGGAAGTCCTGGTCATGACGCCGTCGGTCAGGGCCGCCATCAAGAACAACAACACCGGTGAGATCTACCAGATGATGGCTGAGTCCGGGGACCTGGGCATGACGACGCTCGAGCAGGACCTGAAGCGGCTGTATATGCAGAAGCGAATCTCCCTGGAGAATGCCATGGTGACCGCGAACAACAAGCGGCGGTTGCAGCAGATCCTGAATGTTGCGTCCGTCGGGGATTGAACGAACTTTTTTTGAGATAGAGCAGAATGCAGACATGATACATATTGACCACAACCTGAGAACTCCCCTATGGCTCAGATGAAGGGACGAAGCAAGACAGTCCTCGGACTGTTTGTCGATGGTCTGGATGTGAAACTTGCGCATCTGTCCATCAAAGGAAAGCGGATCACCGTCAACGAGTTGAAGTCGGCGACCCTGGCGACCAAGCTCCATGAGCACAAGGCCGCGGAGTTGGCTGTCGGCGAGATGGGCGATTCCGCGGATCCGTTCAGCATTTCTGCGGGGCCTGCCACAGATGAAGTTGCCGTGGAATCTCCGTCGGAAGACAACAACGCCGTTTTGCTCGGCCTCCTGGCAGGGTACCCGCGGAACAAGTATTCCCTGACCTACAGCCTGGCGGAGCCGGCCATCTACTACCATGTCCTGGAGAGCGACTTCGGCTTGAAGGGGAAGAAGCTGAAGAGCCGCATTCTCGAGGAGATGCGCAACATCCGCGCCTTCCAGCCTTCGCAGGACGCAGTGGATGCCATCAAGACCGATGACGGCAGCCTGCTCTGCATCGTGCGCGAGGATGGTCTCAGCCTGATCAACTCCCTGGAAAACGTCAAAGGCTACATGGGAGGCAGGATTCCGCTGATCTCGGGTATCGACAGCGCCGACGTCTCGCTGATGAACCTCGTGCGGATGAATTACGAGTTTCAGCCGCAGGATGTGTCAGTGGTGATTTACGTCGGCGTCGAGTTCACGCGGCTGATCTTCATGCGGGGCGGGCACTTTTACCAGTTTGCCCCGATCATCGGCGAGGGGTACGATTCGCCCAACCTGCCGAACACCGTCTACAGCCGTCTGCTCCTGGAACAGGACAACCTGGCCATCCCGCACATCAGCCGGATCATTCTGGCCGGGGAGAGCCACAGGATCAATTTCAAGGAGTTCCTGACCCAGCAATTGCCGGACCAGGAGATCGACTATCTGCTCGCCCCGATGCTGGACACAAGCCCGCTCTCGGCCGAGCAACAGGAGGCCCTTTCCGAGTACGCCGTTCCCATTGGCGCGGCGTGGCGGATCCTGGACCAGGCAAACCATGACATGTACAGCGTGAACCTGCTCCCGTCCGCGGTCCGGGAGGGGCAGCGGGTCTTCAAGCTTGCCTGGCATGGGTATCTGCTCCTTGCGCTGCTCTTCAGCTGCACCCTGGCGTTCACCTGGCAGATCAGCCAGAAGAACCGGCAGATCAAGGAGATGAAGGAGTCGCTGACGCTCAAGGAGACCCAGCGATCAGAGAACCTGACGCTCTCCAATTCGATCCAGGCCCTTCAGGAACAGCTACTCCGGTACAAAGCCTCGCTGGCGCTGTATGATTCGCTGGTGCCCGGCAGCGACCGTTGGAGCAAGATCCTGACCCAGCTCAGCCACGGAGTCGAGGACCTGAACTCGATCTGGGTCTCCGACTTCAACGCGCAGAAAGAGGGTGCGATCACCATGAACGGCTTTTCCATCTACCGGACGCGCATTCCGCGCCTGTCGACGCTGTTTGACAACAGCCTGTTGCGCGAGGTGAACGTGCAGGCGATCCGGGAGAAGACCGTCTACAGATACAACATTGAAGTGCCGATACCTCCGGCCGGACAGCAGTAAAACTGTATAAGGAGAATCGCCGTGTCATACAAACTTCGCAACAGCATCGCACTCGGCATCCTGCTGTTCCTTATTGTCTCGGTCGGAACGTACATTCGGGCCTTCAACCAGCCCCAGCGTGCGAAGGCGATCGAGGCAGAGATCAAGAAGATCGACGAGGAACTGCAGAACACGCCGAACCTGGTCAATGAGTTCAATGACCTGAGCTCCGTGCTCACCGATACACAGAAGCGGTGGGAGGGGCGGAACAAGGATATCCCGCCTGTGGATATCACATCGCAAAGCTACGGCTACTTCAGCCACCTCATCGACCTGAGCGGGCCCATCAAGCTGGACATGCTCTATACCGGCCTGCAGGCGAAGGGGAACTACGGATACAACGTCTACTCGCTGAAGGGAGAGGCGCCGTTCGACAATTTCTACCGGTTTGTCTGGTATCTGGAGAACGACCGGAAGCTGTACAAGATCAACACTATGACGGTCAAGGGATTGGAGGTCGCAGCGACGGAGAAGCAGGAGGGACAGGTGCTGGTGACCTTCGATATGGCGGTTCACGCGTACTTTTCTTCCGTGGCGGAACTGTCCAGCTCGCTCGGAGAACGCGTGCTGTCGCCCAACCTGCTGGCCGTGGATCCGTTTGGTCCGGTGATCTCCGCCGGCATTCCGCCGAACGTCCAGTCTCTTGTTGAGATCGAGCGGTCCACGCTCAAAGCCGTCATACCGGGCAAGGCCTTCGTGGAGGACCAGACGAGCATGATACGGACCCTGCACGAGGGAGATGAAGTTTATCTGGGCTATGTCACAAAGCTCGATCCCGAGACAGGGAGGATCGAGTGCACATTAAACAAAGGAGGCATCATCGAAAGGGTCGAGCTGAAAATTCGCTATGGTCCTCTTCAAACAGATGTGAAAAAATAGGGCTGAGGAGAACATGAAAAAGACACTGTTTACAGTCACGCTGGCCGTCGTTATTATCGCCTGCTTCGGTGATGCCTGGGGGCAAGCGGGTAGCCCTTCCGAGCGGAAAGCATTCCGCGAGTACACGTCGCCTGAAGAGCTGGTATCGATCGCGCCGTCCACGACGCTGGACCGCGCGCTGGCGGCTATCAGCGATGTCAGCAAGAAGTTCGTCGGAAAGGTCGTCGTGGATACGGAACGGCGCTCGATGCCAATCGGCGTCGATGTCCAGGGCATGCAGTGGCGTGACGCCCTCGAGGCGATCTGCCGCAAGAACGAGCTCTGGTACACCGAATACGAGAACTATATCCAGATCACCTCGCCGGTGTCCTCCGGACATGCTGCGTTGACCGGTGCCGGGACCACGGGCACCGTCTCCGGGAGCGGGATGGTGAAGGAGTTTGCCTCCTTCAAGAGTCGGGAGGTGAAGATCTCGGCCTACTTCTTTGCGGTGAACCTGTCCAGGATCGAAGAGGTCGGCATCAACTGGACCTTCATGAAGAACACAAGTAATGTTGACGTCATTGCCAGCCTTGCGTCGGCCGACAAAATGACGAACGAGATCTTCGAGGCAGGGATCACGCCGAAACTCAGCTTCGCGAACATCGACATCTTGGCCAAGGTGTTCTCCGGCTATAACCTCGGAGAGATCCTTTCCGGTCCCCAGCTTGTCGTCCGGTCGGGGGAGGAAGGGAGGATCCAGGTTGGAAAGGACTTCTCGGTCAAAGAGCGCGACTTCGCGGGCAATGTCATTGACAAATTCTACAGCGCCGGCACGATCATCACCGTCACACCCCAGGTCGTGACGGAAAACGGGGTGACCTTCATCCATACCCTCGTCGCAGTGGAGCGCAGCGATGTGGAACCCGGAACCGTGTCCACCATTGTCAACAAGGCGAAGGCGAACACCAACTTGCTGATGCTCGATGGCGAGGAAGTCGTGATCGGTGGCCTCTACACCAGTATGACCAGCACTGTCAGGACAGGCGTTCCGTTCTTGAAGGACCTGCCCTGGTACATTCTCGGGCTACGCTACATCTTCGGGTACAATAAGGAAGAGCTCACCAAGCAAGAACTCGTGATCCTGTTGAAAGCGGAACTGGTTCCGACGCTGCAGGAGCGCATTGCGCAGAAACAGAAGGATGATGGTATCTTCCAGCGTTGGCGCGACGAACAGGCGAAAATGGAACGTCACATTTCACGGGAGGATGTCCGATGAAACACGCGGCGATTCTACTATTGCTCTTTGTGCTGAGCCTGGCCGGGCTGCTTGTCGGCTGTAAATCCGACGAGACAGCGGCAACGATCGGCGAGGGCATCATTAGCGGTTACATCGTCGATGCTTCCAGCAATGCCCGGGTCCAGGGGGTCTCCCTCCAGGCCATGACCGTATCCGGTTCGACGCTTTCGACGACATCCGATGCCGAGGGCGTGTACACATTCACGTTCGAGGTGGACAGTACCATGAACGTGACGATCACTTTGAAAATGACCGGTTACCGCGACACGGCCTTCGTGGCCACGCTCAAATCGGGGACCGTCATCACGCAGAACTTCGCCATGACGCCGGTGTCGATCGTTGGGGGCGGGGGCGTTACCGGTGGGACAGGCATGGCGCAAACGATCTACTTCATAGGCGCCTCCCAACCTGAAGTGTGTGTGTATGGTGTCGGGGGTAAGGAAACAACGATCATGAGCTGGGAAGTGCGCGACTCCCTCGGTCTGCCGATCGATGCCACGCATGCCGTCGACCTGAGCTTCAGCATCCTTGGTGCCGTTGGCGGTGGGGAATATGTCTCTCCCGTTGTCTTGAAGACCAATGCTGCGGGACAGGCCCATATGACCTTCAACGCAGGCATCAAATCGGGTGTCGTGCAGGTACAGGCCTCGGCCAATGTGGGAGGGCGCTCCATCCTTTCGGGGCCGGTGAGGGTGGTCATTACGGGCGGATATCCGGACCAGGCACATTTTACCATTGCCACGCAGCGGTTCAATTTCCCGGCGCTCGGCATTGCCAACATGCGCAATGGAATTTCCGTTCTGGTTGGGGACAAGTATTCCAACCCCGCGGCACCGTCTGCAGTGTATTTCTGGAGCACGGCCGGTGTGATCCAGGGAGGTATTGACGGCGTGGTGACAAGCAATGACGGCCAGGGGACGGTCGATCTGATCAGCGGGAACCCTGCGCCGATGGGCTCCTACGCAGCGCCTGGCTGGGGAGATGGCTATCATCGCATTACGGCGAAGACCCTGGGGCAGGGAGGTGTCGCCGTGCAAGACAGTATTCTCGTCATGTGGAGCGGCGCCGGGACGATCGGCAACGTGACACCGTCCACGCCCTTCGATATCCCGAACAGGGGCTCGCAATCCATCTCCTTCCAGGTCTCGGACTACCTGGGTCATCCCCTTGCAGCCGGGACCCGAATCACGGTGGTTGCATCAATACCTCCTCCTTCCTCTGAAGGGGTGAAGCAGAACCAGGTGTTCCTCCAGTTCGGGAATTCAGGTGTTGTGGAACTGCCGGATGTCATCGTCTCAGGTCCCGGCTCCACGCAGTTCACTTGCCTCGTGAAAGACGGATCATGGGACATCGCTGACACCTCCGGGACTCCGGTGAATGTGATGATCTCCGTGACCGGTCCGAATACCCCGAACCAGCTCGGCATGACGGTGGGAGGCGTCGTACATTGATCTCGTGGTGCCGCCTCAACTCGATTGGCGGGGGGCACGCTGCAGGCTGATGGAGTTGGACGGCACTGTTTCGCACAACGCCCCCGCGCTTACGCGCGGGGGCGCACGTGTACAGGACGGACGCAGTCGGCATTTCTTTCTCCCAGGTTCGAATCCTCTCTCAAGTTGCTTTTCCTTCCCTTTTCTGTTAGTTTATTCGTTCAGGATTTCCTCCTTTTTCGTAGTGCTCTTTCGATGAACGGCTCCATTACCATACGCGGGGCGCGGGTTCATAACCTCAAGAACGTTTCCCTGACGCTTCCCCGGAACAGGCTCATCGTCTTCACAGGCGTCAGCGGATCGGGGAAGTCCAGCCTCGCCTTTGATACCATCTATGCTGAAGGGCAGCGGCGCTACGTCGAAAGCCTGTCATCCTACGCGCGGCAATTCCTCGAGAGGATGGACAAGCCGGACGTGGATTTGATCCAGGGCATCAGCCCGGCGATGGCCATTGAACAAAAGACGAACACGCGCAATCCGCGCTCCACGGTCGGCACAACCACGGAAGTGAACGACTACCTGCGTCTGCTGTTCGCCCGGGTCGGGAAAACCAATTGCCGTAAGTGTGGACGGCTGGTATCGCGCGATTCGGTGGAGACAGTGCTTGGTATGCTCGCCCGGGAAGCGGAAAGCGCCGGTGTGAGCCAGCTGAAGCTCTATGTCACGTTTCCAGTGCAGCTTCATCCCCGTGAAACGACGGACCAGGCTCTCGCAAATCTCAAGAAGGAGGGGTTCTTCCGGCTCCTCGTGAATAGCGAGATCATCGACCTGAACGAGTCCACGTTGCCGAAAGGAACACCCGTCGAGACGGTTGGAGTCCTTGTGGACCGCCTCGTGTACAGGCCGCAGGAACAGAACAACCGCATCGCGGATTCCATTGAGACGGCGTTCGCCTCCGGAGGAGGGCGCGCTTCGGTCGTGCTCCTGGAGAGGGAGCGAACGCTCCGCTTCAACCAGAACTTCGCCTGTCCGGATTGTCACATAACCTATGAGGAACCTGATCCCAGGCTCTTCTCTTTCAACAATCCTTTCGGCGCGTGCCCGGAATGCCAGGGATTCGGACGCGCAGTCGGCATCGACATGGACCGCGTCGTTCCCGACAGGAGCAAGACGCTTCGCGAAGGAGCCATTCAGGTCTGGACCACCCCCAAGTTCCGGGATCATCTCCGTGCGCTGGTGCGCATTGCCTCGCGCGCGGGCCTGCGCCTTGATGTCCCATACAGCCAGCTTACCGAGCAGGAGCGGCGAATCATCCAGGAAGGGCATGGTGATTTTGGGGGGTTGCGCGACTTCTTCAAAACGGTGGAACGAAAATCGTACAAGATCTACTATCGCGTGCTCCTGAGCCGGTACCGGGGATATACGACCTGTCCGGTGTGCGAAGGGACGCGTCTGCGTCCCGATGCTCTCAACGTTCGGGTGGGCGAGAAGCGCATCGCGGACGTTTCCGCAATGACGATCAGTGCAGCGCGGGAGTTCTTCCGCACACTCGAGCTCAACGCGTATGAACGTGACGTCGCCCGGCGGATCCTCGCCGAGCTGAACCGCCGACTCGCCTACCTCGATGATGTCGGGATCGGATACCTCACTCTGGACAGGCTTTCCAATACGCTTTCCGGCGGCGAGTCACAACGCATCAACCTTGCCACGTCTCTGGGATCCTCGCTGGTAGGAGCAATCTATGTACTCGACGAACCCAGCATTGGACTTCACCCGCGCGACAACGACCGGCTCATTCGGATATTGAAAGCGCTCCGGGATGTGGGCAACACCGTGATCGTGGTGGAGCATGATGCCGACATGATGCGGGCGAGCGACGTCATCGTGGACCTTGGGCCTCACGCCGGAGAACATGGCGGGGAAGTGGTGTTCAACGGTACGCCGGAGGAGATTCTCTCCGACCGCGAGTCGCTCACGGGCGCATACCTCAGCGGAAGAACGGAGATCCCGGTTCCGCGCCAGCGCCGCCGGATGAATGGAACGGCGATCACGTTCACCGGCGCTTCGGAGCACAACCTCAAAAGCGTCGATGTGGCCATTCCACTCGGGATGCTGGTGTGCGTTACCGGCGTCAGCGGGAGCGGAAAGAGTACGCTTGTGCACGATGTCGTCTACTGCGGACTCAAACGGGCTCTTGGCGACTTCAGCAAGAAGCACGGGGCATTCACTTCCGTGACGGGGCAGGAGCAGATCAGCGATGTCGAGCTGGTCGACCAGTCTCCCATTGGGAGGACGCCGCGTTCCAATCCGGTGACCTATATCCAGATCTTCGACCAGATCCGCAATCTCTTTGCTTCCACTCAGGCGGCGAAGATCCACGGGTTCAAGCCGGGGCACTTTTCCTTCAATGTTCCCGGAGGGCGATGCGAGGCATGCGAGGGTGATGGCGTGGTCCGGGTTGAGATGCAGTTCCTGGCGGATCTCTATCTCACCTGCGACGTGTGCAAAGGGATGCGTTACAAGAAAGAGGTCCTGGACGTGCGCTTTCACGGGAAGAATATCGACGAAGTGCTGGGGATGACGGTAACCGAAGCAATCCGCTTCTTCGACCAGGATGTCATGGCGCGGAAGGTCGCGCAAAGACTGCGCGTTCTTCAGGATGTCGGGCTCGGATACATCAGACTCGGCCAGTCTGCGACGTCTCTCTCGGGAGGGGAAGCGCAGCGCGTGAAGCTCGCCGCCCATATGAGCTCACCAAACCCGGAACGGCACACGCTCTTTGTGTTCGATGAACCCACCACGGGACTTCATTTCGATGATATCGCAAAGCTCATGAATTGCTTCAACGCGCTGATCGACGCGGGGAATTCCGTGCTCATTATTGAACACAACCTGGACGTCATCAAGTGTGCGGACCACGTAATTGATCTTGGTCCAGAGGCGGGCGACGCGGGAGGATTCGTCGTGGCGACAGGCACGCCGGAAGAGCTCGCAGAAATCCCCGCTTCCCATACCGGTCAATTCCTCAAATCTTATATCACCCGCCGCAAGTCCTCCCGACCCACTCCGCAGGGGTGAGATGCTCGGCTTTCCCTTGAAACAGGATGACATATGAATCCGCAGGCAGGTGATGTGCATCACCGCTTTGAACAGGCTCCTGTATTATCTTGCAACCGCGGTATACAGGAAGGCATTGGTTCGCAAAGGATTCAGGGGAGGTCCGGAGCGCGCCAGTGCCTTCCGCAATTTCAAGGGGGGAGATGCGGTAGGAACACAGGTGAGGGGGAGGTTCCGGGTGACAGGTGCTAATACCCCATCCCCACGTTCAGAGTAATGAAGAACCCTCCGAAATCGCTCTTCGTGCCCGCGATGCCAAAAGTATTCAGGTTATACAGTGAGGGTAGACCTCCGGAGTACAGGTTGGTGAAGTAGTAGCGGAAATTGATTCCGAAAACATTCGATCCATCGGTCCCGAAGTTCGCGCCAACTCCAAGGAAGGCTGATGCTGTCCAATGCGGTTGTCCCCGACCGATGCTGCTGAAAAAGTCCACCTGCTCCACGTCCGTTCCCCCGCTGGGATTTTCGGTAAACTCCACAAAAGGCATCTGGTAGATCATCGCCGGGCCCGCGCCCGCATTTA
>JAGDMJ010000099.1 GCA_017860555.1 Bacteroidota bacterium | reverse complement strand
GGGATCGCGGAATAGATGACGATCATGAGGATCGCGTAGAGCGCGAAAAATCGTCCGAGATCTCTTTCCAACCCCTTGCCGGAGTCCCACCGGGTGAATGTAAAGAACAGTCCGACGATCGCCAGGTCCAGGATCACCGCTTCAGTCCAAACGGGCTTGCCCGGCACGTGCGAGTAAAACAACATCGACAGATAATAATGCCATGGTTGCTGGTGCAGCGTCACGTCTCCAGCCCTGCCGAAATATGTCGCATAGGTCGCCAGGGAATCCGGGACCCCCTGCCAGTTGGCAAAGAATGACGAAAAGAACAGCACCGACGTGGCGACGGCGCTCGTGAGGGCGACCAGGAGATGGATCGGAGGAATATGCATGGGGGCCCGCTCGGTCGCGGGTTTCAGGATCAGGACGCCCGCCGCCGCGGCTCCCATTGCGCCCACAGCGATGATACTCGTCTCCTTCGTTGCATGCATCAGGCCGAGGGAGATCCCGGCCAGGATCGCCCAACCGATCTTCCTCCCGCGGAGATAGCGGACGGCGGAGACGATCAAACCGAATGTGAAGCAGACCAGGAGCATCTCCTGGATGTAGTAGCGGCTGTAGAACACCATGGCGGGCGAGACCGCAGTGAGAAGCGCAACCACGGTGACAAAGGGCGAAACGGTATCGTCGATAAAAAGCGGGAGGAGAAGCAACAGCACGCCGAAGAAGACAGGCACGATCCGGAGCGTGGCCTCATGCACCCGACTGAGGGTCGACTCGGACGCAAGACGAGCCGGGATCAGCGAGAAGTAATTGAGCGTGGGACCGTGATACTCGACAGGGTCATAGCGATAGGCATGCCGCTCGAGCAGATCGCCGAACTTGAGAGCGTGAACTGCCTCATCGACATGCATGGGACGGAGGTCCAGCCGCGGCAGGCGCAGCAGGACCCCCGCCAGAACTGCTATGGCGAACAGCAGATACCGCCATTTCATTTGACCGGTGTTCCGTAAACTTCGACCTCAACGTAGTTGTTCAGGTCGTTGGCGTTGTTCCCGCGGCTGTACAGACGGACGTACCGTCCCTGGACTCCCCTGGCATCGATCAACTTCCCTTCCGACGTCTCCACGTAGTTCATTTCCTTCCCGACACCCAGCCCCGCGGTGTTGTCATGGTCATTGTTGAAGACAGTTTTCACGTTGGAGACAAAATCCGGATCATCCGCCACCTGGGCGACCACGTCGAAGTAGACGCGCGGCTGCTTGTGGTAGTGCCAGACGAGGATCGCGTAGACATTGTGTTTGGCCTTCAGGTCGATCGTGACATGCTGGACAAACGGCCCCAGTTCGACGTACGATCCGTCGGACGCTTCCTTGTCCCCGTCTGTCACCATGGTCAGCTCACCGATGATCGGCTGCTCATCGGAGCTGGACACCTGCTTCTTGGACGCCACATTCTTGGTTCCTTCCGGAGCGAGGAAAGGAGGACGCGGGGCGCCAAGCGGTTTCTCGAGGTTCGGCACCTGCAGATTCCCCGGCGTGCCTACGAACATCGGCTTGGGCAGTTTTATTTCCAGCGGGACCAGTGTTCCGCCTGCCGATTCAGGCGCGGCAGACTGTCCGCCCGAAGCCTCCAGCGGCGCTTGTTGCGCCGTCTGGTCCTGCGTGGCAGCGTTTGCCGATGGGGACTGCATGAGGGTATCAACCATGCCTGGCTGCGCGGCACTCGTCGTCTGTTGCTGGTCGGTTTTCCCGGGCGCCGATTGATCGGCCTGTTTCTGACAGGATGCCAGCATCAGGACGGCAGCAGCGGCAAGAAGAACGATGCACCAAGTAAACTTCATTGTACTGATCCTCCTTTTCACGTTGTGGTCTTTTCGAACTTACGGTCTTCGGGTGGGGCCGCACCCATTGTGCCCAGGCGCTCCACTTTATAGCCGCCCCGTGCACGGTCACGGAAATACAGAATGCCAAAAATCACTGCCAGGACGATGGAAAGCGGAGCTACATCGCGGAAGGCCTTTTTCCCACCGTAGTTTTCCGCAGGCCCGAGCAACGCTTTTGCCTGAACGGCAGCTTCCGATGCCGGTGCGGCGGCAATGGCACTCCGCAAGGCATTGGCTGTCTTGATCTCGGGAAGTGTTCCGGTCTTCGCCTTCTCCAGCAGGACCTCATTGGCAGCGCGGATCGCCGCATCAATATCCTCGCCGGTCTTTCCTTTCGCGGTAGCTTTCAGGTCCGGGAACGTCACCGCAACACTTTGCAGGGTCGATGTGGTCTGTTCGGCCGGAAGCATCTCCTGCATGGATGTGTCGACGATCTTCCCCATCATCGGCGAGGTGACGAGCCCCACGATCGCCATGCCGATGCCTCCCATCAGCGCAAGCGCGAGCGCGCCTCCCTTCGGCACCCGCTCGGAGGTGACGCCGAGCATCGTGGGCCAGAAGTAGCAAACACCCAGCGCGAACACTGTCCCTGCAGCCAAGGCCATACCCAGGCTATCGGTGTAGCTCAGCCACCAGAGCCCGAGTCCGCTGATGATCGCCGAAGCGAACAGGATTCCCGTTGGCGAAAGCCGATGAACAACCGGCCCGGCATAGAACCGCAGGATTGCCATTAGAAGGTTGATCCATACCAGCACCAGGATGCCCGGGATACCTGCCGATTCGAGCACGGCCGGAACCCAGCGGTTTGGCCCCAATTCCATCGACGCCGTCATCATCATGCAGAGAAAGAGCAACAGAAAGAGCGGGCGGAAGACGGTTTCTTTCACCATCTGGCCGAAGGAGATACCTGACTGCAGCCGCTCCGTCGCCGGGAATTTCTGTCCCAGGAAAAGCACTCCGTAGATCACCGTGGGAACAAGGATCAGGCAGAGCTTCACCTGCCAGAGGCCGATCCCCATTGTGTCAAGCAGATACGATGCCAGGCCGCCGATGACGATGCCCCCGGGGAACCAGACATGAAAGCGATTCAACATCTGAGTCTTCTTGTCGGGATAGATCGTCGCCACCAGGGGATTGCATGCAGCCTCGACCAATCCGTTTCCCATCGCAATGGTCAGCGCTCCCACAAACAGCATCGTAAAGCCGGTGGCAAACACCATGATCACGACGCCGAGCGCGTGACCAACGAAGGCCAGCCGCAGAAGGAACTTCATGCCAAGCGCATCACACAAAGGACCAAAGATGAAGATGGAGATCGTGAAACCCCACAATGCCGCACCGGCAATCCACCCCACCTGTTCATTCGTGAGGATGAAATGCTCCTTCAATGCACCCATGATTGCTCCGACGACGGCGAATGCCACCGCAGTGGCAATCAGAGCAATCTGGCTTCCAAGGAAAAGACGTCCCGGATCGATGCCGGAAATCTCACTTCGGGTGTTCTCCATGGTAGAAAAGCCTCCTTTGACTGTGTGTCGTAAGGGTGTAGGTGTGAATGATCGCAGTGACTGTGAACAGCAAAGCGCTGAAGCCGTGCAACAGAACAAGCGTTTCCTGTCCTTCTGTCCCAAACAGCGGGAATAGGCCGAGAATGATCGAAAGGATCAACGGCAAGGAGGAAAAGAGGATCAGCCAGAAACAGACTTTCCCAACCACCTCCTGCGAGCGGTCGGGATCCACCGGCTTTCGATCGGTCAGAACCCTGACGGTATCCCAGTTCCCCTCTGAAAAGCGCTGCCGGTGAGCCCACAAAAGCGAAACGAGAGTCAGACTAAGGGCAAACAACGGCGCGGCTGTCGCGTGCACAAGAAGCAGCACTCCGGTCAGGTGGCCGCCGAACAGAACCACGGGAACAAACCCCGTGATCGCGAGAATGAAGAAGAGTGCCAGCGTCAGGAGGTAGAAGAACCCCCGCAGAACACCCAGGGCATTGCCGGGCTTCATGGCTCGCCGGCTTCCCCAGAGGGTCCGCGCGGCATCCCACTGGGTCCGGAACCATATCTTCAACGGTCTGTCCCTGAGAACCTGTTTCTTCATGTCGAGCGTGATCCATACAAGGAGGAGGAGAAATGCTAGAATCGAGAGAATTCTCACCATGTTCATTCCTCCCCCGCCGAGAGTGCGTGAATGAGCCGGGACAATCCCTGGAACATGGAGAGGATCACCACGGCTGCGAGAACCAGGAATGAGGTAATAATGAGCACCTTCAACCACGGACGGAAGAAAAAGGACATGGCGAAGGTCCAGGCGGACGCGGCACTTCCCTTCTGGAAGTGGGTCATCCGCACCAGCGTATCCTCCTGGGCAACGAAAGGCGTGGCAACGGCAACTTTTCCGAAAAAGAACGGGGCATCCGTGTCATGACAATCGCTGCAACCCTGGACTCCCAGCGAACGAGACTTCGCGCGGACATCGTGCGCGTACGGCCATAAGTACGGTTCGGCCGCCCTATGCTCGCGACGTTCGATCGTACTGTCAGATGAAAGCTGGTGAAGTTTTCCACCGCTGATGAACACCGGCATCCCGGCTGAGGAGTCCTGATGCCGGAGGAAGGTCAGCACTGTTGCTACATCCTGATCGGTGAGCGTGAGCCAACGCCCAACTACCCTGGCCGTGTCTTTGAGAATCAGGTCGCTGACGAAGGGCCCCACGTTCTCTGGAAGAACCAGTCTGAGGCTGTCTGCAGCCTCGTAGGCCCAGAAGGAGGGCCAGACCGCACGATGCGGGGCGATCTTCTCATCCGGCCCGGCAGCAAAAACCGGCTCCATCACCTGCGGCAGCGCATCATCGGCCTTGTCCGCATTCGGAATTCCGAGTGAATGCGCCCTGGCCGTCTTTACACGAAAGGTCGTGCGGTCCGGCCAGGGACCGGAATGACACGCGGTGCAGGCGAGCTTGTCGAAGTGGACTGCCGGTATCCCGCGGTGGAGCGGAAGGGGTGCTCCCATCCGTCCATTCTCCATATGGCATCCTTTGCAGGAAAGCGTAGCAGAAACGGAATTGAGACTCTCTCCTTCATAGCCGCGCACCATCATATGGTCCAGGCCGTTCCGGTGACAATCCACGCATGTCATCCCTGCCCTGAGGTGGACATCCTCGTCGAATTCCCATCGCTCCGAACGCGACGGGTCCACGACCTTGGAGGAATGGCAGAAGTAGCATCGGCCGGACGGGACGCGGCGCGCAATATCAAAGAGTACTCTTCCCCTGTCATCAAAGCGCGAGCGGGCATAGGAGAGCGATGGGCGCACCGCGTCGGCCTTCTCCGGCAGCGCCAGCCCGTACATGTCGAAGTTGTCCGGCATGTCCCGTGCCGCTCCGCGCATGGAGACGAAGCCGCTGCTGGCCGCGGCAGCCCACCGGAAATTCTGACGCACAGTCTGTTGGGCGTATTCCGCCTGATTGTGGCCAGGCTCCGCATCGTGGCATGAAAGGCAGTTGATCTCCAGCTTTCCTGAGATCTGCCATCTCAGGGCATCATTCATCTCCTCGAACCGTTCGTCTTCACTCACTCCTCCGCCGGCAGTCTGGCGTCCGAATGTGCCGGTGAACCCGAATGAACTCATGCCAATCTGCTCCGGCCGATACGTGCCTGTCCATCGACGGTACGAGAGCGGAATCTGCGTCACCGCGGCACGATTCACATAGATCCACGGCTCTCCCGGACGCCCGGGCGACGTGGTATCACTGGCCGGATTGAAATGCCACCCGCCACCGATCTTCGCGTAGTCATGGCACTGCCGGCAGGTCTCCCTGGCGGAAAACGGGATCACCGGTACATCATCCGGATGAATCACCACGCCCCGTTCGTCGTACAGCTTCAGAAGGTGAACCGGTTGAGCCCTGTTGCCGTCACTGACATCGCCGATATTCTTCGTGTCCTGGGCGATCAGCGGCACCGCCAGGAAGAGAAGCAACACCAGCGCACTCACCGATATGAATGTCTTCGTCAGCGTCATATCCTGAACTCGTTCCGGTCAAACGTCATTTTCCGTCCTGATGCCACGGCCTGGTTGACCTTCAATACCGTCACGGCAGTTTCGTACCCGATTTCGGCCGGGCAGTTCAGTTTCTCTTTTCCACGAACGGCGTTGAAGAAGTTGTCCAGGTGTGGTTTGTGATACGGATCGTTGAATTTCACCGGCAGCTCATGCTGCGGTGGGGCGAGTGTTTCGCGGACATCAAGAACGGCATCGGCTGCGGTTTTCTTCGGTTCGGCTGCAGGGGCCTTCAGATACCCGAGCGTGATCCACCGGTCCCATTCAGGTGCCGTGGGCTCGCGATAGACACCCCCGCGGCTTCCGGATTCCGAGATCTGCAGCGTTCCCTGGTCTCCCATGAAATTCTCAAAATATCCCTGGCTGCTGTTGGTGGTGATGGTCTGGTAGAATGCGCGCACAAGGCCGTGCCTGGTCTCATACTCGTACGTGGCCAGCACGGTATCATACCACTCGTGCGTTTTTTTGTCGTAATAGTCGGTGCCCCCGCTCGCCAGGACGCTCTTCGGCGTTGCTTCCAGGAACCAGTTGTAGATGTCAATCTGGTGCGAGCCCAGGTCAACAATGGGACCACCACCGAGACGCCGATACCAGCGCCAGTTCCGGTATTCTTCCATTGACCGGTATCCGAACCTCTGCAGAATGGAAGGATGGATCACCAGTCCCTTGGGCCAGCCGCTGTCTGGCTGGACGGACCGGTTCCACTGCCCGTTGACTGTAGTAATGCGGCCGAGCACCTTCGCCTCTCGTATCAGCTTCTCATAACAGTGAATGTACCGGGGATTGCTGCGGCGTTGATGACCGATCTGCAGAAGCTTCCCGCTCCTCCGTGCGGCCAGGACCATTTTCCGGGCACCGTCGAGCGTATTGGACATCTCCTTCTCGCAATACACATGCAACCCGGCGTTGAGACAGTCCACTGTCTGCGGGGCGTGCCAGAAGTCGGGCGTGGCAACTATCACCGCATCCAGGTCTTTTTCCTTCGCCAGCATCTCCTGGTAGTCGATGTACGAGTTCAGTTTGTGCCCGTATTTCTCCAGCAGGCGGGAAGCGCGCCTCAGGTTGTAGTCGGCCCAGATGTCGCAGACCGCTTTGAAGCGGATCTCCGGGATCTTCAGGCAGGCGTTCAGGAGTACCTGGCCCTGGGCTCCCGCCCCGATCAGCGCCACGTTCAACTCGTTTGAGGACGATCTCTTCGTGTTTCCCTGTTGATTTGCCTCCGCGCCAAGGGGAGAGAGAAGGATGCCCGCTCCTGCGGCCGCTGTGTAGCGCAGGAAACTGCGCCGGTCAATTCCAGTCATGGATTTCTTCTTTCCTTCAGATGGCTCGAATCTTGAGATTGCGGAACCAGATCGGGTGCCCGTGGTACTGCAGGCCAATGTGGCCGACCCGCGGCATGTTCTTATATGCGTTGCTGAACTTGTTCGGCGTACCGTCAGGATTCTTATGCGCCTGGGTCCACTTGTTCAGGTCCATATCGATGACCTGTTCGCCGTTCAATACCACGTAGATCTTGTTGTCCTTGCAGGTAATCGTGTAGTGATTCCACTCTCCCGGCTGCCGGACGGCATTCCGGGACGGCGCGAGGCAATCAAAGATCGCTCCGCAATCTTCCCGGTTCGGTTCCCCTTTTCCGTAGGAATCCAGGATCTGCACTTCAATCGCCGAGTGGAGCCATTCCTTGATACTGCCTGTACGCACAAACACGCCGCTGTTCGTGTTCTTGTCAAGCTTGAACTCGAGGTCAAGAACGAAGTTCCCGTATTTTCCCTTCGTCCAGATGTCATCCCCACCGGTTGCCGAGAGAATTCCCTCTTCCATCTTCCAGCTGTTCGCCTGGAACACGGCATTGGAAAGATCCGGAAGAAGGAGATCGGACCATCCTCCCTTTTTCAGCGTACCCGCCTCCTTGTTGAAGAACTCGATACACTTGCGGACATCGGGCACGGAGTTGTCCCAATTGTGTTCATACTCGATCGAGAAGACCCCGGTATACTTCTGCCGATGCAGTTCCTTGAGTACTGCCTTGACATCTCCAACCCCGGTTCCCCAGATGACATCATGCGCCTCGGGATTTCCGAATTCATTCAGGTCCTTAAAGTGCAGGCTGATGATATGCCCTTCCAGCATCCTGATGCCGTCGATCGGCTTGACGCCGCTGCGTGCCCAGTGCCCGATGTCGGCAGCAGCGCCGATCCATGGAGCGCGGTTCTTCGTGACTTTCAGCACCAGCTCGGGATTCCAGTAGTGCGACGGTTGCGGGTGGTTGTGGATGGCTACCTTGATCTTGTACTCCTTGCAGAGACGGTGGATCATATCGAAGGAGTCTTCCGGCGGCTCTGCAACGATGGTCTCGATCCCCATGTCCTTCGCAAAGTCGAACACCGTCCGGCATTGCTTTTCGTCTCTGGTCAGCTCCGTCACGCCAAAGTTCACCATCTTCAACCCGGCCTTCAGGAGCAGGTCCTTGACGTAGCTCCTCTGATCGGCAGGCATCGAAGGATCAAGCTTCCAGTCGGGATGCTCTTTGCTTACCACTTGTCCCGGAAAGCCCTCGAGCCAGTCCACCCCGAGTGACGCAGTCTTCTCGACTGCCTCGGCGAATGTATATTTGTTGAATGTCCAGGCTTGTACGGCAAGCCGCCATCCGTCATAGGCATCGGTCGAGGGATGACCTTTCATGGATTCTTCCACGAATCCCGGGGATGCGGACATACTGCCAATCATCAGGAGAAGCGAAAGGGAGAGCAAAATGCGAAACATGGCTGTCCTCCAATTAAGAAAGAAATGAGACCGATTTCAAGGTCATTGCGAGCCGGCAGGCAGGGAGGCCCGAGCATTCTCAATGCCCCGCTCAGAATCCCGCCTAATACTCCGTCAGGCGAACATTCCTGTATTCGATCCTGGTGCTATGATTCTGCAACCCGATGTATCCCCCACGCCGCTTGATGCCGGGATGCGTCTGCTCAAGCTCCATATGGGAAATGAGATTGGTGTCTATGATGCGCTGCCCATTCAGCGTTACGGCAACATGCGGCCCATCGGCGACGATCACCATATGCTGCCACTCCCCCGCTTTCTTGCTTGCCCTGGCGGAAGGAGCCTGTACGCCGTACACGCTTCCCGCGTATTGCCAGGGACGAAGATTAGCATAGACAGGGGCATAATCATCGAGCACCTGGATTTCCATTCCGACATATGCCGGGTCTCCCTCGCGCGGCGTCCGGAGGAACACGCCGCTGTTCCCACCCTCCGGCACGCGGAATTCCAGATCCAGCATGAAATTGTCAAACTGCTTCACCGTTGAGATCCAACCGCCTCCACCGCCTTCGGCAAACAGGACGCCGTCTTTCACACTCCACGGTGTTGATCCGCCGACAGGCTCCCAGCCGGCGAGATCCATCCCGTTGA
>JAGDMJ010000098.1 GCA_017860555.1 Bacteroidota bacterium | reverse complement strand
CTCGAGAAGAAGCTCCTCAATGACCTGGACATCGCAAAACGTGAGTGGGAACTGAAAGCGCATGACACCATCCATGATGTGACGGAAGAGCAGATCGCCGATGTGGTAGCCATGATGACCGGGATCCCCGTCAACAAGATTGCGGAGTCCGAATCCGCGAAGTTGCTCAAGATGGACAAGGCACTCAAGGATCAGGTCGTTGGCCAGGATGAAGCGCTTGTCAAGTTGTCGAAAGCCATCAGGCGCACCAGAGCCGGGCTGAAGGATCCGCGCCGCCCGATCGGCTCCTTCATTTTCCTCGGTCCCACGGGCGTTGGCAAAACGGAAATGGCGAAGGCGCTTGCCCGATACCTGTTCGATTCGGAGGACGCCCTCATCCGGATCGACATGAGCGAGTACATGGAGAAGTTCAGCGTCTCAAGGCTTGTCGGCGCGCCTCCGGGATATGTGGGCTACGAAGAGGGCGGTCAGCTCACCGAGAAGATCCGCCGGAAACCCTATTCGGTAGTTCTCCTCGACGAGATCGAGAAGGCTCATCCGGACGTGTTCAATATCCTTTTGCAGGTCCTGGACGATGGGATCCTCACGGACAGCCTCGGCCGGAGGGTGGACTTCAAGAACACGATCCTGATCATGACCTCGAACATTGGCACACGGGATCTGAAGAGGACCGGAGGGTTCGGCTTTGGCCAGGCTTCGGCCAAAGATGAGTACGGCGCGATGAAGAACACCATTGAAGAGGCGCTTAAGCGCGTCTTCAACCCGGAGTTCCTCAACCGCATCGATGACACGATCATCTTCCATGCTCTCGAGAAGAAGCACATCATGCAGATCATCGACATCCAGATGCGCGACCTCATGAAGAGGATCAAGGGGATGGGCATCACGGTGGAGTTGAACAAGCAGGCGAAGGACTTCCTTGCCGACAAGGGGTTCGATCCTGCGTACGGTGCGCGGCCTTTGCGCCGGGCGCTTCAGCGCTTTCTCGAGGACCCGATCGCCGAGGAGCTCCTCAAAGGGAAATACCCGGATGGGACCAAGCTCAAGGTGAAAGTGAACAAAAAGAAGGGAGAACTCCGATTTCACGTCGTCACTCCCGAGAAGAAAGAGGGAGAGCAGAAGGAGGAGGAGAAGCCGGCAGGCGTGTCGTAGAGCAGAGCGTGAACACGTTGCGGTGTTTCGAGAAGGCCCCGTTCAGGAATAGCGGGGCCTTTTTTCGTCGCGCTGTTCGAAGTTCATATCATCCGGGTGCTTGGTGTTAATGCACAGGATCGAACGCGACCGCCGTTGGTCATCGCGGACGAGCGTCCAGCTGCTCATGACCCTGACCACCGTTCCACCTTTCGTGACCTGACGCAATTCTCCCACCCACTCGCCTTTCTCCAGGACTGCGTTCATGGCCTCGACGGGGAAGGGCGTTCGGTTATCATACAGAAGAATTGCGGCATTTCTACCGATCATTTCCGGCTCGGACCACCGGTACAGATTTTTAGCGCTTTTGTTGGAGTACCTGATGACCCCTTCCAGGTCCAGAACGAGGATCGCATCTTGAGCCTTGTCAAGCAGCTGTGCGCGTTCCCTGCTTTGCTCCTCCGCCTTTTTCCGCGACTCCACCTCCTGGGATAGGTCGGCTGTCCGTTCATTCACCAGGCGCGCCAGGTTCTCGTTCACATAGCGGAGTTCCGTCTGGGCCTGTGCAAGCTCTTCGTTCTTGCGCAACACATCCTCATAGAGCGTCAAGAAAAAGCTCAGGATTTGACCCCGGGTGGAAGCGACCTCGAAAGACTTTCCCTGGAAATGCACCCTGGAGCTGTCGGTTCCGCGCACTAATCGTTGCTCGTACATCTCCTTGACCATCCGCAAGAGCCTGGAGGATTCATAGGGCTTCGGCAGGAAGTTGTCCGCTCCCACCGTCAGACCCCGAATGACGTCTTGCGGCTCAGACAGGCACGTGAGCAGGATGACTCCAACTCCGTTGAATTCGTGGTTTGACCTGATGCGAGTGCACAACTCATACCCATCCATCTCGGGCATCACGATGTCGCTGACAACGATATCAGGACGCGCCTGCTCCATCATGGCGAGTGCTTCCCTTCCGTTTGTGGCAACACGGACGTCGTATCCGACAGACTGGAGGAGAGCCTCCACTTTCATTGCCTGCACGGGGTCATCCTCGACAATCAGGATGCGCGGGGATGTCTGGTGATCTGCCATAGTGACCTTCCTCAACCAGTGGTATCGTTCATGAGCATCTGTTCGATTGTCGCACTGAGTTCAGCGATATCCGCGGAGAGTCTGGCGTAAGTGCTCTTCGCCTTCTCCGTGTTTCCACTTCTGGCCGCCTGTTCCAGGTCCGCAGCCGCCGCATAGCTGCGTCGGGCGGCGATCGCCCCGGCAGAGCCTTTGAATGAGTGAGCCGTTCGGGCCAGGGCTTGAAGTTCTCCGTTCATCAACGCTTGTTCGATTGCCGTCTGCATCGGTCCCAGTTGCTGGAGGAACTGTCGGAGCAGTCGCGTGAGTAAACGTCTGTCATCGAGGCATTCCCTCAACGCGTAATCATAATCGAGCACCTCCTTCGGGTTCTCGGTTTTCTTCAGGGCAGTCAGGGTCGCATTCCCTTTGGTGGGATTCGTTGCCGTGGCAATCGTATCGAGCAGGAGAGCGGCCCGGATCGGCTTTGACACGTATGCGTCCATGCCTGCAGCAAGGCATTTCTCACGGTCGCCGTCAAGGGCGTGCGCGGTCATGGCGATAACAGGTGTCCTCCGCCCACTGTGCGCTTCTATGGTACGAATCTCCGCTGTTGACACGTAGCCGTCCATCTCCGGCATCTGGACATCCATCAGGACCACATCGAAGCTCTTCGCACGATAAAGATCGACAGCCTCCCGCCCGTTCGCAGCGAGAGTCACAATATGGCCGGACGCCTGAAGGATCCCCATCGCCAGTTCCTGATTGACCGGATTGTCCTCTGCCAACAGGATGCGAAGCTTCCTCGGACCCGCATGCGCCGTCGGGGTCCCGTACTGTTCTTTCGTTCGGGTTTCTACCACCTGCTGTCCAGGCAGCTGGTGTTCCTGGAGCGCTGCCAGAATTGCCTCGCGCAGTTCGGAATCCTTCACTGGTTTATCGATCCAAATCGCGTCTGTCATGTCGCCGCCCGGGCGCTCGAGCGCCGACGCGAGGAGGATCACCCGGTACCGGTCCAGCAGCTGCCGCTGCTCAATCTCTTGCGCAAGTTGTACACCGCCCATGGTCGGCATCTGGGCGTCCAGGATCATCACCGGGTAGCGCCTCGCGCCACGCTCCAGTTCGGCGAGCGCCTCCCGGGGGCCGGTCACCGCGCTCGGAGCCATTCCCCAACGTTGCAACGCCTCGCAGAGGAAGTCACGGTTCGTTGCATTATCATCCACGACCAGGACGGGGACGCCTTTCAGAGATTCAGGGACGGCGACGGGATCGCTTCCTTCGTCCTTCCCCACTCCCAGATCTGTAGTAAAAAAGAATGTGCTCCCCACCCCCGGCTCGCTCTCGACCCATATGTGCCCCCCCATCATCCGCAGCAGCTGCGTTGTGATGGTAAGCCCCAGACCGGTGCCGCCGTGCTTTCGCGTCGTGGAGACATCCGCTTGCGTGAACGCCTCGAAGATCAGCTGCTGGGTCTCCCGGCGAATCCCTATGCCAGTGTCTCGTACAGACCAGAGGAGCGATGACCTTCCCCCCGCCCTGCGCTCCTCCTTCACACGTATGACAATCTCCCCGTGCTCCGTGAACTTAATGGCATTCCCGACCAGGTTTACCAGGATCTGGCTCATACGGTGTGGATCGCCTTCGAGGCACTCCGGCACGCCCGGGTCCACCTGGTACATCACTTCCAAGCCCTTCTTCGATGCTTGGATCGCCAACGCCCGCAACGTGTCTCCAAGAACCTCGCGCAGATCAAAATTGGTGATCTCCAGGCGCATCTTCCCCGATTCGATCTTGGAGAAGTCCAGGATGTCGTTGATGATAACCAGAAGGGAATCAGCGCTCCTTCGTACCGTTTCAAGGTACCGGCGTTGCTTGCCAGTCAATTGTGTGTTGAGGGCCAGTTCGGTCATGCCGATGATGCCGTTCATCGGTGTGCGGATTTCATGGCTCATGTTCGCAAGGAACTCGCTCTTGAACCGGGACGCATCCTCCGCGGCCGCTTTCGCCTGCACCAGCGCCCTTTCCACCTCCTTGCGCTCATCAATTTCCTCGGTCAGACGCTCGTTGCTTGTTTCCAGCTCTCTCGTGCGCTGGACAACCCGCAATTCGAGTTCCGTAGAGAGCCCCTGAAGGTCATCCTGGGCCCTGTTCAATGAATCCATCAT
Source organism: Bacteroidota bacterium (assembly GCA_017860555.1). Taxonomy (GTDB): domain Bacteria; phylum Bacteroidota; class Ignavibacteria; order UBA10030; family UBA6906; genus JAGDMJ01. The sequence goes on along the minus strand of JAGDMJ010000098.1, from coordinate 5,020 downwards.
CGTATTGAAGGACCAGGCAAGCTGCCCCACTTCGTCTTTTGCCGCTATGGTTGCCCGCGTCGAACGATACCCCCGGGTGATTCTCTCGGCCGCCCGGACCATCTCCTTCAACGGCATCGTAATGCCAACACTCAGCAAGGCTGAAACAAACAGGCCGATCGCCAGGATGAGGCTGCTCTGGATTGCTGCCATGACATAGACATCATGCGACGACTCCCGGAGGGACGCCTTCGTCGTCCAGAGATGCAGATAGCCGATCGTCAAGCCCTCTCTCTCGATGGGCTGAACGATTTCGAAATTCTCGATGGAATTGAAGAGCGATGCGAGTCCGCCCTCGAGCCTGAAGAAGACCTCCCCGTCAACTTTGCGGATCTCCACAGAATGCACATCCCTGTTATGCGAGGTAATTCGGAGCACTTCCGCAGCCAGCAGTGAATCGCCGTTCGACAGCGGAAGGGAGACATTGGCCGCGGTCAATTCCGCAATAATCCGGGCTTTGTTGTTCAGAGCTCTCCATTCCCTCGCATTCAACTGAGAGGGAAAATAGAGAAATGTATAGACCGAGAAGAGGATCACCAATCCGGCAAATGGGATTGCTAACTTCGATCGAATTGACAGATCACTGAGCGATATCATAGTTCTCCTGGGTCTCGGGGGCGCGAACCTGAGACGGCGAATTGCAGCCATGCTTCTACCCATGAGAGCAGGCACAATATCTATGCCCATCAAAAAACCGACAAAATCAGGCAGGAAAAGACGGTGGCAGGGGGAGAACCGGAAGGGACATGCACGATATTGCGCAGTAAGGCAAAAGTCACCAGATGCGATGTCGTTGACAAAGAAACTTCGAATTCCAAATCCCCGGGAAAATGCGGGACCTCAACGTACCTTGACTACCACGAGGGTCTGATCATCATGTTGCGCCGCCAACCCGGCAAATGCGCTCACTCGTTCCAGGATGCGGCTACGGATCTCGTCGGCGGCAAGCGCGGCATGGCATTTCAGCTCCTCCAGGAGCTGCTCCTCCCCGAACTCCTCACCCTTCTCGTTGCGCGCTTCGACGATCCCATCGGTCACGAATGCCATGACGTCACCGGGCTCGTAGGAAACAATGCGCTCTTCAAGCTCGGCGGCGAAGATGGTGCCATTGTCCAGGCCGAGCCCGAGCCCGCGGGTGGTGATCTTCTCACCGGAGCCATCCTTTTTCCGATACCAGTAGAGCGGAAGATGTCCGGCACGCGCCACAATCGCCCTGCGATTGGTCGTGTCAAACGCCGCTCCCAGAGCTGTGATGAACGAGCTCTTCTCCAGGTCATTGCTCAGCAGCCTGTTCGTGCGGATAAACAGCTCTGCAGGAGATTTCGTAAAATCATGAAGCGACCGTAGGATCCCCTGCACCTTTGACATGTACAGCGCCGCCGACGTCCCCTTGCCGCTCACATCTCCCACGATCACGGTCACTCCCTCCTCTGAGCCGTTGAGGTAATCGAAGAAGTCCCCTCCCACTTCCATTGCCGGACGGGACTGCCCTGCAACTTCCAACCCTTCCACCACCGGCGTGCGCTGGGGAAGCGATGCCATCTGGATCCGGCGTGCGATCTCAAGCTCATGCTTCATCCGCTCCTGCTCCGCCAGCTCTTCATACAGAAACGCGTTTTCGATCGAGACCGATGCCTGGCGGGCTGCGGCCGAGAGGAACTCCAGGTCTTCCTGGCTGAACGTCGCCTCCGACAGCTTCTCTCCCAAAACGATTGCCCCGATCAGATGCTCCTTCGAACGGATTGGAACGATGTACCGAAAATCCAGCTCCCGAAAATCCGACTTCAATGGCTCCGGCAGATAGTCCACCGTAAACTCACCAGCAAATTGCCGCACCGCACCCGCCAACGCCTTTTCATCCCTCAGGCAAAAGCGCTGCCACGCTCCCGCCTCAATGCCGAACGCTTCACGGCAACAGCAAACCGATTCGTCCCGGAAGAAGAAGACCCCCGCGCGCTTCAGCTGCATGAGATGGACGATCTTTTCCACGATCGCATGCCCGAGATCGGCCATGCTCAGCTTGGTGGCAAGCATCTCGGAGAGCTCGCTCAGGGCGCGCCGGTAATCGTACTGCGTGCGAGAGTACAACTTGTCGATTCCCCGCTGCCCCGCTTTGCGAAGTCTCCAGAGAACATACCATATGCCGAATGCAAGAACAATGAACAGGAAGCGTTCCGTCGGCCCCCCTGCACTCCCGGCGGAGCCAGGGTCCCTCACCTCGATGGAGGTCCCATGAAGGCTCACCTCGGGCAACCGGACGTGGAGGGAGAGAAGGAGGGAGAGGATGCCGACTGCCACCACCGCGCAGACCAATCCCCAGCCGACGCTGACCAGACTGTACTGTGTGTTTCGCCGGATCCTGAGGTTCATGTCCAGGAGCCGGTAACGTCCGATCGTATAGAGATGCGCCAGAGGGATCAGGACGATTGCCAGCCCGACAAATCCGATCTGGCCTACGCCGAAAACCTGGACCGCCAGAATTGTGCCAATACTGCAGAGAGCCCCGACAATGATGCCCGTCCACTTGATGATCTCACGCTGCGAGACGTATTCCGGCGTCCGGAGATGTCTGAAGCGAAGGCGGATGATGACGTTGTAGACGATGGGAACCAGAATCATCAACGGCACCAGGATCAGCCCCTTCGCACCGTCAAGTTGGCCCTGACTTCCCAGGTAAAACGCGATAGCGGTCAAGATGAACGCCAACCCGTAATTTATCCGCGTGATCCAACGTCTCGAGATCAGTTCCTCGCGTTCCCGGGGAAAATAGATGGCAGAGTGCCAGCTGACTGCAATGCCGAAGAAGAGCGCGACGGCCATTCCTATTGCGCGGAGAGTTACGAAGAGTGTGGGGTCTGGATCCCGGCGAATCGTCCAGACGGCAATAACGAAGCCCGAGAGCATGAAGCCCAGTCCCAGCAGTCGTGCGGCCTTCAGTTCCGGACGCTTCATCGCAATAAACGCCCCAATGCCGATATAGACGAGTCCCGCAAGACTGAAAATCAAATTCGCGAGCGGAAAGCCGAATCCCGCAAGGACGACATTGAGCGTCAGGCGGTCTTTCCCCCGAAGGACCTCGTAGGTATACGACCCACCGCTGCTTGCCCGCCGCAGGATGCGGTCGGCTTCCTGGGCGTTACTGAACCTCTGGCGGTTGATTCTCTCAATGATATCGCCCGGCAGCATTCCGGCCCGGTCGGACGCGCCGCCGGGAGCGACACTGACGACGATGACCGTGCTGTCGATGGGCTCGAGGGAAGCCTGCCGGAGGACTTCGCTCCGCACCCTGTACTTTCCATAGCTCCGCCGCTTGCTCTGATTGACCCCTACCGCGACGACCGAATCCTTGAGGCTCTCTTCGAGCACCTGGCGTGCTCCATCAAGCGTCTGCTTTCTGGTGTAAACGCCGTTGATCTCGGCCAGGATGTCTCCTTCCTCGACGTTCCCGCTATCGGGGGACAGTTTAACAGGCGCCGTAAACAGGAATTTCCCGGGCGAATCCGTGAAGATGTTCTCATCTGTGGGGGAGCTCGCAAACTTGTAGAACGTGACCAGCGTCGTGGCCACGAGAACGAGAACAAGGAACCCCAGAAGGATGCGGTTTTTCATAGGAGGTCGGGTTTTCTTTATGTATACGAAGAAAACGGGGAAAAGTCACACCGTGGCGGTTGGAGCGCTAGGGGAGGCAGGATGCAAGAGACAAGAGGCCTGATGCCAGATTCCATTCAAAACAAACAATATCCCCACTTCCTCGATTGTTTTGTGGGAGGAAGAGGGGGATCGCCGTCCCGTTCCTTCGGAACGGGATCCGCCTCGGCGAGCCTACCTGCTTGGTAGGCAGCCTAGTGTTCCTCACTGCCCACTTCTGCGGTAGATCGCCCCCGTGCTTGTGCCGACAATCTCGGTACCGTCAGCGGCGATTGCCATGGCGGTCACGTCGATCCCGGGGAATCCTTGCGACCTCCAGGTGGCACCGTGGTCGGTGGTCTTGAAGAGATCGTTGTCGGTTCCGGCATAGACCGCTCCGCTGGAAGGGGCATAAGCAAGTACCTCGACGATTTCGGCGGAAAGACCTGAGGTCGCACTGTTCCCTTCGTCTTTTGACACATAGACGTGTTTTCCAGTCCTGTCCCACATCCAGGCATACAGGAGTCCGTCAGGGGTTGTGAGCAGCCTGCCGACCGGAGCGTTGTCCGGCGGGAAACAGGGACAGGACACCCACGTGATTCCTCGATCCGTGGATCGATGGAGACCACTCCCTTCCGAACTCACAAAAAACGTCCCTCCTGTGCTGATTGCAACGTCGACAGTACTGCCGATATAGTTGCCGGTGGGATTGAAGCTCTCAATCCGTGTCCAGGATGTTCCGTTGTCGATAGAGAGGGCGATGCCTCCCAGAAGAAGAGCGATCATGACAGTACCATTGCCATCGGTCGTCAACCCGTTTGCCGCAAGGACCGACTCTCGGCTCCCTCCGGCCTCGTAGAGTTGTTGCCAGTTTCCTCCTTGGTCGGAAGAATAGAAGATTGTTATATAGTCTCCGGCGTAAGCCCCCATCCCGGGAAGTTTGATGAGTGTATCGCGTTGAATTGCGATAAACACGCCTCCGCCCCGGGTAACGCTCAGGCGCTTCACGGTCTGTTTTGTTGGCAACGTAAGCACCGGCTGCCAGGAATTGCCCTTGTCCGGAGAACGAAAGACCGTGTTCCATGCTGTAGTAATAGCGGCTCCCGAGGGGTGGAAAGCAAGTGCTTCGATCTTTGATGACGTAGGACTTGCGATTTGTTTCCATGCCATGATATCATAGAACGCTGATGTCTCCGGAGAATTCTTGTAACCAAGCTTAAAGGCAATTGCTTTCAATCTGCAGCTGTGCTCCAACGGAGCCGTTGAATCTTCGGGCGCAAGGAGTATCCCATTGGTGGTCGTCGGTGTTGATCCATCCGTTGTGTAGCGGATCGATGCTCCTGCAGTCGCACAG
>JAGDMJ010000097.1 GCA_017860555.1 Bacteroidota bacterium | reverse complement strand
CGGCGAATTCGATGCGCGCGCTCGCGACGCACTTCGCGCTGTTGCTCCCGACCTCTTCCAAGAGATCGGCAAGACGCCCGATCCGGACATGACCCTGCGAAATCTCACGACGCTGGTTTCGGCTCAGCCTTTTCCACAACAGATCTATACACAGCTGAGGGAACCACAATTCAGAAAATTCCTGCTGAGCATCTGTGCGATCAGCCCCCGTTTCACGCGGGGGCTTTCCCGAAGTCCGCTCCTCCTGGAAACCATCGCGTCGGATATCGGCTCGCTTGCCGAAGGCACGATGGTGACCCTTCCTCCAACCGCCGAGATTGCGGAATTCAAGGCTCACCAGGAGCTTCGCATTGGCGTCCGGCACGTGCTTGGCTTCTCCTCGTTCGAGCAGCTCACGCAGGAGCTGAGCAGACTTGCGGATTTTATCGTCAGCACCGTGACGGCTCAAGAGCTCCGGAAGGGGAAGGTACGCGCGTCGTCCTTCGCGGTTCTTGCGCTCGGCAAGTTCGGAACGAGGGAACCGGGCTTCGATGCCGATATTGATCTGCTGTTCGTGGCGGATGCTGCCGCTCTGCACAAGGGGGATGCCGCGGAGAAGGCGGCCTCGGGCATCATGCGACGTTTGAGCGATGTTTCCGAGCGCGGAAGGCTCTATGAAGTGGATGCGCGGCTTCGCCCGGAAGGGCGAAACTCTCCACTGGTGGTGGAGATCGGAGCGTACCGGAAATATCTCCAGGAGCGCGCTTCTCTCTGGGAGCGACAGTCACTCACGCGTCTCCGTTTCGTCTGCGGCGACGAGGGACTGGGGCAGAAAGTGATGAACGCGGCGGAGAGTTTTCTCTATGACCAGCCGCTCCCTCCCGGGTGGGTGGAGGAGACGGTTGCGATGAGGCGGAAGATGGAGACCCGCACCCGGACCCGCGGTCCGGAGTTGCTGGATATCAAATTGGGCCCGGGCGCCATGGCTGACATCGAGTTTCTCGTGCAGATGATCCAGATGCGGCATGGAGGGAAAGTAAAGACGCTTCGGGGAAAAAGCGTACCGGAAGTCCTCCGCGTGGCGGTCTTCCCCTTGCTTGAAGAAAAGGAGAGATCGTTCCTGCGTTCGATCTATCTGTTGTACCGGGAAACCGAGAAACTGATGCGGGTGACGCTTGAGGAGAGAGGTTCGGTGCTGCCTGCGGGGCCGGCGCTGGAGACGCTAGCCCGCTGCCTGGCAGGGATGACAGGCGATGCGCTCAGGAATCGGCTTGCCTCATCGATGAAGCAGACCCGAGGACTGTTCCTGGAAGCGACGGCAAGGATGGCCCGTGACATGTCCTGACCTGACGTAGGTCGGCACAACGGGGAGGCCACCGTTGTTCCGCCAGCGGAACGTGTTGATGATTCTGGACGCCAAAGAACTCAATCATAAATGACACACGTGCGCCCTGAAGCAAAAAAGCCGGGATCTTCCCGGCAGAGGCATCAAACCGGCATTGCCGCCGCGGTGGTGGCCCTTGCTGCATTCATCATCTATCTCTGGACGCTCACCCCGGGCGTTACGTTCATCGACAGCGGAGAGTTGGCCGCAGTCGCTTCGACGCTTGGTATCGCACACCCTACGGGATACCCGCTCTTCACGCTTGCGGGCTGGCTCTTCTCAAAGCTGCCGATCGCCCCCGAGCCGATCGTCCGCCTCAACATCATGGCGGCGGTGTGCTGTGCTGCGGGGGTCTTCCTCTTTGTTCTCCTTGTTGATTCCATGCTCCGGCACGTTTTCTCCAAACGCACTGAGGCCAGGGCGGGAGAAGCCGGGCTTCGGTTGGGCGCTTCCGTGGGGGCAGGAATGCTCCTGGCATTCTCGGAGACGTACTGGTCACAGGCGCTGTCGGTGGAAGTGTATCCTCTTCATTTGCTTCTTGTCGCCGCCATCCTGTTGACGTTTCTCCGCGCGGCTTTCGGCGGCGAGCCAGGGGAACCCCGCGCGGAACACCAGTGGCTGTTGTGTGCCTTCCTGCTGGGCCTGAGCTTTGCCAACCATATGACCACGATCCTGCTGGTGCCCGGGCTGGCCTATGTCTATTTTTCCACGCAAGGCTGGACCAGGGCTTCGTGGAATCGTCTTCTCAAGATGACGGTCCCGTTCGCGCTTGCACTCTCGCTCTATGTGTATCTCCCGGTGCGGGCGGCACAGTCCCCGCCGCTCAATTGGGGCTACCCGGCGACCCTGGAGCGGTTGCTCTGGCACGTCAGCGGCAAACAGTACAGGGTGTGGATCTTCTCATCGATGGAAGCAGCGGGGAGGCAGTTCCGCTATTTCATCGACTCATTGCCCCAGGAACACGCGTATGTCGGCCTGGTCCTTGCGGTCATCGGCCTGCCGTTACTCTGGCGGCGAAACCGCACGATGTTCATTGGCACTCTGCTGCTGTTTGTCACGTGTGTCCTCTATTCCATCAACTACGACATCCATGATATTGATTCATACTTTCTCCTGGCCTATATAGGCGTCGCACTCTGGGCGGCATGCGGACTGTATGTGATCGGCACGTGGATCGTGGGTCGAGGCTCCCGCGCCGCACGGGGATGGAGTGCGCTGTTGCTCCTTCCCGGGGTTGCGGCTCTTCTCCTCAATTTCGGAAAGGCTAACCAGCGGGACAACCACCTGGTGGAAGATTACACCATGAACATGTTCTCATCTCTGCAGCCTGGGGCACTGGTCTTGTCCTTTCAATGGGACTCATGGGTCTCCGCGTCGTACTATTTTCAACTGGTGAACGGGATGCGGCCGGACCTGATTGTGATGGACAAGGAGCTGCTCCGGCGTTCATGGTATCTCAGGCAAGTGGAGTCGAGGTATCCATGGCTCATTGAGCGGTCGCGGGAGGAAGTGAACAGTTTCCTGAGGGAAGTGGACAAGTTCGAACGCAATCTTCCATATAATCCCTCTGTCATTGAGGCAAGCTATGTCGGGATGATCAGGAGTTTCGTTGAGAAGAATCTGCCCGACCGGCCCGTCTATGTGACTTCGGAAATCGAGAAGGAATTCACTACGGGTTACCAGCGGGTTCCGGAGGGGCTTGCGCAGCGGCTCTTTCGCGACACCCTGTTTCATCCCACGACATTCCCGCCGCTCGTGTATCGTGATTTCCCACGGAAGGGGAGGCAGGAAGACCAGGTAAGGCGGCTGTATGCAGAGGCGTTGGGGGCCCGGGGGTACTATTATATGAACCGTGACAGGGGGGAGGCCGAAAGGTGCTTTGCGCGAGCCAGGGCCTTCATGTCCGCCGGCCGGCCGTAAGAGCGGTCCACCCCCCCCTCCCCCCTCCGGCGGGGAATTCCTTCGTTCCCCGGTCATGGCCCCCCCTAAATGATAGCTTAATTACAGAGCGGGGCTGAACGGTATAAGACCGGGCGTTGTTCTATCGGTTGGTGTGGGGGGTGCGCATCCGGGGCTCTTTCTTCCGCTTTCTACTAAAAAACTGCAATTTCTGTTGACTCTGAGCTTGAATTTGTTATATTAATATGCTCAGCTCTCAATTCTGCCCCCACTGCATGAGACGGTCGTGATTCAGGGAGACGTGAAACCTGGCGGGGGATAGTATTGCCTGCTGGCGTAGCTCAATTGGTAGAGCAGCTGATTTGTAATCAGCAGGTTGCGGGTTCGAGTCCCATCGCCAGCTCTCAGGTGACCGGACATGCGCTCTTCACGCTACGGTTCGGGCAGGTAGCGAAGTGGTTAAACGCAACAGACTGTAAATCTGTCGGCTCCGGCCTTCGGAGGTTCGAATCCTTCCCTGCCCACTAGACCAATTATCCATGGCCCAAGGATAATGGATGATGGTAATGCGGGAGTAACTCAGTTGGTAGAGTCACAGCCTTCCAAGCTGTTGGTCGCGGGTTCGAGTCCCGTCTCCCGCTCTCGTGGTTGTGAATGGTGGATTCTCTGACCACCATTCAGAAGGACGAGTGCCGACGGAGGGTCTGCACTCGTTTCATTGCAGAGTGCGGGGCGACGGATGGCTGGGTTCAGGTCAACGAAGAACGTTGACCCCTGTCCGCCGGGCAGGCGGGTTCGCTATGGCGCAAGGGGATGGAATCCAGAGGCTTGCTTGCGTAGCTCAGTTGGTAGAGCACTTCCTTGGTAAGGAAGAGGTCACCGGTTCAATCCCGGTCGCAAGCTCCAGGAACACTTTCACAAGAACGTCAACAGCGCAAGCATATCCGGACAGCGTATGAGAGACATCATCACACTCGAGTGCACCGACTGTAAGCGGCGGAACTATACCACGACGAAGAACAAGAAGAAACAGACCGGCCGCGTGGAGTACAAGAAGTATTGCAGGTTCTGCTCCAAGCACACGGTGCACAAAGAGACACGATGAAGCATGACGGTGCAGCTCGATGCAGAGGTCAAATTGGGCTGCAATGTCACTGATACGTCAGTAGCTCAATTGGCTAGAGCAGCGGTCTCCAAAACCGCAGGTTGGGGGTTCAAGTCCCTCCTGACGTGCATGAACCAATTGACACGTGTCAATTGGCAATTGTCAATCGTCAACTGATTGAGATCCTCCATGAAAGATAAAATCATAGCATTCTTCACCGACGTGGTCAAGGAGATGAACAAGGTCACGTGGCCCAAGAAGGATGACCTGAGGGATTCCACGGTCATCGTGCTGGTGGTCTGCCTGATCATCAGCGCATTTGTGTATGTCGTGGATACGGTAGTGGGTGGAGTGCTTCAACAAATCCTTCAGTAGGGAAGGGTGAGCTGGTGGACAAGAAATGGTATGTGGTCAGGACATATTCGGGTCATGAGAACAAGGTCAAGGCGTATATCGAGAACGAGATTGCCCAGGCCGGCCTCAGTGACAAAGTAACATCCGTGATTGTCCCATCGGAAAAAGTGTTCGAGGTCAAGGACGGAAAGAAGAAGAGCAAGACGCGCACGTTCTTTCCGGGCTATATCCTCGTTGAAGCGGTGCTGGACAAGACTGTCACGCACATCATCCTGAACACCCCGTCCGTCATCAGCTTTGTCGGCCCGAAGAATGCCCCGGCGCCGTTGCAGGCATCGGAAGTCCGGCGGCTGATCGGGAAGATCGAAGAGCGGAAAGACGTCGAAGTCATCGAAGTGCCGTTCAAGTCGGGCGACGCCGTGAAGGTGACCGATGGTCCGTTCAACAACTTCAGCGGCTTCGTGCAGGAAGTGAACGAAGAGAAGATGAAGCTCAAGGTGATGGTCTCGATCTTCGGGCGCAAGACGCCCGTGGAACTGGACTTCAGTCAGGTGGAGATCGAGAAGTGAGGTTCGAGAGTCAGGTCTCGCAGCGCCACGTCCAGGGATGGGCGCTGAGAGAGGACACGAGCAAAATACACTAGAAGTAGCGCCAGTTTCAGTCACGCGGAAGAACACAGTCATGAAAAAAGTTGTCGGTTTTATCAAGCTTCAGATCCCGGCCGGACAGGCCAATCCCGCGCCCCCCGTCGGACCCGCACTGGGCCAGAAAGGGGTGAACATCATGGAGTTCTGCAAGCAGTTCAACGCGCGGACCCAGGCTCAGGCAGGCCTTGTCATTCCGGTCGTCATTACGGTCTTCTCCGACAAATCGTTCACCTTCATTACCAAGACTCCTCCGGCTGCCGTGCTGTTGGCAAAGGCCGCGAAGATTGAGAAGGGCTCGGCGGAGCCGAACCGCAACAAGGTCGCCAAGGTCACCCGGAAGCAGATTCGCGAGATCGCGGAGATGAAGATGCCTGACCTGAACGCACACGACGTGGAGGCTGCCATGAAGATGGTGGCGGGTACGGCTCGCAGCATGGGCATCACCGTCGAGGGGTAACCGATCAATCACATGTGGGAGTACCGGACCCGGCTGCAGCGGGCTCGGCACGATCGCACCACTACAGGGAACACACCATGAAAACAAGCAAGCGCATGAAGGCTGTCCTCGGCAAGGTGGACAGCGGAAAGTCGTACACGATCGAAGAAGCCGTCGCGAAGGTAAAAGAGACCGCCACGGCGAAGTTTGTCGAATCGATTGACATCGCCGTTCGCCTGGGTGTCGATCCGAAAAAGGCCGATCAGGCCATCCGCGGTACCGTCGCGCTTCCGCACGGCATCGGCAAGGAAGTGCGGGTCCTCGTGCTCGCCAAACCGCCGAAGGATGAGGAAGCAAAGGCGGCGGGGGCGGAGCATGCCGGACTTGCCGACTATATCGCCAAAATCCAGGGAGGCTGGGCGGATGTGGACGTGATCATTGCCACCCCCGACGTTATGGGAGAGGTCGGGCGCCTTGGAAAGGTCCTCGGCCCGCGCGGTCTGATGCCCAATCCGAAGAGCGGCACCGTGACCCCCGATGTGGCCAAAGCCGTGAAGGAAGTGAAAGCCGGGAAGATCGAGTTCCGCGTGGACAAGGCAGGTATCCTGCACGCCTCCATCGGCAAAGCGAATTTCGAGCCCAAAATGCTGTCGGAGAACATTCAGGCATTCCTGGCGACGGTGGTGCGCCTGAAGCCCGCGACGGCGAAAGGGACCTATATAAAGAGCATCAACCTGTCCAGCACCATGGGGCCGGGCGTCAGCATCGACCGCGGACAGGTAGCGGCGCATTAGCGCCAGCAAAGTGTTACGCACTCATCACCGTACGACCGTGTCTATCGCCCGGCAGTCACCTGACCGGGGCTTCTCCCTAGGCACACAGTAGGAAGGAACAAATGAAACGTACAGAGAAAGAACAGATCGTCGCTGAAGTGGCCGAAACCGTCGGCCGCGCGCGAGGGTTGTTCTTCACCGACTTTAGCGGCCTGACGGTGGAGCAGGCGACGGAGTTGCGTCGCGAGTTCCGTAAGGCCGGCATCGACTACAGGGTCGTGAAGAACACGCTCATCCAGAAGGCGCTCGAAAGCGCCTCCGGGTACGACAAGGTGTTTTCCAGCCTCGTCGGGCCTACGGGGGTGGCGTTCGCCTACGACGACCCGGTGGCTCCTGCCAAAATCATTCAGAAATTCGCGGAGAAACACAAGAAACTCTCCCTGAAGACCTGCGTGATCGAGAAACAGGTGTACGAGGGGTCGAAACTGGCTGAGTTGGCCAAGCTCCCGACGCGGGCCGAATTGATGGCCTTCGTGGTGGGAAGCATCCAATCGCCTCTGGCTGCCGTCCCCACCGTCCTGAATGCTGTCCTGCGTGACCTGGCCAGCGTGGTGGACGAGATCGGGAAGAAGAAAGCGGCCTAGGGAACCGAACTTTGTTATTTTACTAATAGGAGAAGACCTACAATGTCAGCAGTTGCGGAAATTGTGGAAAAAATCGAGAAACTAACACTTCTCGAAGCGGTGGAATTGAAGAAGGCCCTTGAGGAGAAATTCGGCGTGACGGCTGCGGCCCCGGTGATGATGGGCAGCGCCATGCCGGCAGCCGGCGGCGCGGCTCCGGTCGTCGAAGAGAAGACCGAGTTCACGGTGGTGCTGAAGGAAGCCGGTGCGCAGAAGATCAATGTGATCAAAGTTGTCCGTGCGGCCACGGGCCTCGGGCTGAAGGAAGCCAAGGACCTGGTGGATGGCGCGCCGAAGCCGGTGAAGGAGAGCATCTCCAAGGACGACGCCGAAAAACTGAAAAAAGAACTGGAAGACGCCGGAGCAAAAGTCGAACTGAAGTAGTGCCGGATGCTCCATCCGGGGAGCGCCTGCCCGTCTCGCCGAAACTCGCCGGGGCGGGCCGGCAAGGAAGCCGGCGGCGCCCCCTTTTGTGCATCAACTATTTCAGGTCACTATGACTCCAACGCGAACATGCAAGCAGGCCGATAATCTGGAATGACCACATTCCAATTGTCGGCTTGCTGTTTTGTTTTTCTATCATCCATTTTGCGAGGAGAGGGGCTTGAAGAATCATTCCATGAAACGGATCTCGTTTGGCAAGATCCCTGAGATCATCGAAGCGCCCGATCTGCTGAACATTCAACTGGAGTCCTGGGAGAGTTTCCTCCAAACCGACGTGGCGCCCGGCCGGAGAAAGAACAAAGGGCTTCAGGCCGTGTTCAAGATGAACTTTCCCATCACGGACGCGCGCGAAAATTTCCTGCTCGAGTTCGTGGAGTACTACATCGAAAAACCGAAGTACTCCGTGGCGGAATGCGAGGAGCGGGGACTGACCTATGCCGTGCCGGTGAAGGCCAAACTGCGCCTGTCGCAAAAGGCGGAGAACGGCAAGGAATACGTCAATACCATCGAGCAGGATGTCTACCTGGGCAACCTGCCCACGATGACGCACCGCGGGACCTTCATTATCAATGGTGCCGAGCGCGTCGTGGTCAGCCAGCTGCACCGCTCGCCGGGAGTGTTCTTCAGCGAGTCGATCCATCCGAACGGGACGCCGATCTATTCGGCACGTATCATTCCCTTCCGGGGTTCGTGGGTGGAGTTCACCACGGACATCAACAATATCATGTACGCGTACATCGACAGGAAGAAGAAATTCCCGGTGACCACGCTGTTGCGGGCGCTCGGATACTCTTCCGACGATGAGATCCTGGCGCTGTTCGACCTGGTGGAGGAGATCGACGTCGGCAAGGTGGACCTGAAGGAATACGACGGCAGGGTCATCTGCAGCGATGTGGTCGACAAGAAGACCGGGGAGATTTTCATCAACAAAGATGCCACGCTCACCGAAGAGCACATCAAGCGGATCAAGAAGTCCTCGATCAAGAAGCTCCGCCTGCTCAAGCAGCAGGGGAACGAGGAATCCGTCATCGCCAAGACGATCTCGAAGGACGTCGTGCGCTCCGAAGAGGACGCGCTCGGCGCCATCTACAAGCAGCTCCGCTCGGGCGATGCCCCGGACCTGGACACCGCCAAGACGCTGATCGACCGGCTTTTCTTCAACGAGAAGCGGTACGACCTGGGCGACGTCGGCCGCTACCGTATCAACGGCAAGCTTGCGCTGGATGTGCCGGTGACGACCACGACGCTGACGAAGAAAGATATCATCGCGATCATCAACTACCTGATCGAGCTGCAGCAGAAGAAACGCTCGGTGGACGACATCGATCACCTCGGCAACCGCCGCGTGCGGACCGTGGGTGAGCAGATTGCGCAGCAGTTCAACATCGGCCTGGCCCGCATGGCCCGGACGATCCGGGAGCGGATGAACATCCGCGACAACGAGAACCTGACGCCGCAGGACCTGGTCAACGCCAGGACGATCAGCAGCGTCATCAACGCGTTCTTCGGAACGAATCCGCTGTCGCAGTTCATGGATCAGACCAATCCCCTTGCGGAATTGACGAACAAGCGGCGCATGTCCGCGCTCGGGCCGGGCGGTCTGACGCGCGAACGCGCGGGCTTCGAGGTGCGCGACGTGCACTACACGCACTACGGGCGCCTCTGCCCGATCGAAACGCCGGAAGGACCGAACATCGGGCTCATCTCGTCGCT
>JAGDMJ010000096.1 GCA_017860555.1 Bacteroidota bacterium | reverse complement strand
CGGAGGTTGCGCTCACAAAATGGAAATTAGGATCGAGAACAAAGGTCACTGTTGAGTTGCCCGAAACGTTTCCGGACCCGCTGTTCCTCAGATTCATCGAGTATGTAGTATTTGCTCCTGGAATCCGGTTGGCATTGGGGGAAACGTCTGTTGACGTGGCCGTGAACAGAATGACCGGCCTATTCACCGTGTATGCAACAGTGAACTGAAATGCCGCACCCGGGTTGGCGACGACGATGTGGTTGCCAGCGTCGTCGGCCGCGGTGGACGTCAGGGTGGCTACGATCGAGACCGCCTCGTTGTCCGGGCGGGATGCTCCGATTTGAACCCGCACCAGAAGGTAGGCGTCCGCGTCAACGGCGAGAGCCCCCGTTGACGTGATGACGAGCTCTCCGGCATCGAAAGCCTGGTTTTGGTTGGCATCGTTGATCATGTCTACCGTATAACCACTGTTCGCATTGAACGAAAAGTTGAAGTTGTCACTCCGGTTACCCTGGTTCCGAAATGTGGTAGCGTAGTAGACAGTCCTATTATCCACCCCGGCGTCGGTGCGCGTTGCGGGATCGAAGGCGCCTGCCACCCTGTGAGCCACATACAGGGTTGTGGTGTTAGAAGTGGCCGTACGTGTGTTGGTACCGGCCTGATATTGCACCTGCGCCTGATTTGTTATTGCCGTCCCTGCCGAAGTCCCTCCAGCATAACCAATCTGGGCAGCAACGCCGATCAGGAGGACGAGGCCTCCAAGAATCAGCAACCAGCGGGTTTTCATCGTGTCGCTCCTTCTGTTTGTGTATGTGAGTGATTGGTGATAGTGTTTGATGTTTCCATGGTTCAAAGTATCCTTACGCGAAATTCGATGACCCCGGTCCCGTTCGGCAGTATCGTCCCCAGGTTGACAGACAGGATCCCATCGCTCACGGTGATCTCGTCCGCATCGTCCTCGTCTGTCCTCGCTGTTCCGTTCAGTGTCACGCTCCCCGGCACATAGGCGGTATTTGCCGGAATGGGGTCTGCTATGGCGAAATCATACGCCCCGCCATGTCCCCGATTGACATATGTGATGGTGTACGTGATCTCTCTCCCCGGGAGTGGGTCAGGTACGGAGGCTTGCTTCAGGAGGGACATCTTCGGGATCCCGATTGTCGTTGAGCCGTTGACCGTTTCGAAATTGGCCGTGTTTATTGTTGACTGGGCACGGAACGTGGTGAAGTCTACCGTTTGATCCGCCGAAACCAGAGGGACGACCGCGGCTGCCACGACATAGTACTGCGCGCCTCCAGGAAGATCTCCCGTATTCGCTATCGGCTGGCTGCCGGGCGTGACTCGTCCGGAGCCGGTCGGATCAGCATACAGCGCCCAGGCAAGCCCCCTCGTCGAGCTGAAGCTTAGATCGAACGCCTCCGGAAGGGCACCGTTGTTGGTGATGAGGAAACCATACTGCAGGGTGTCTCCCGGCTCGCAGGAAGCCATCGTGTCCCGCCGGAACTCGACGGTCACGACGCCGCTGCTCTGAACAGTCATGAAATTCTGCTCCGAGCTCATCACCGTTCGGGCATTCTGACCATCCATGTATTGCCCCGCCACGCTATTGTGGATCTCAGTTGGGGCAGCGTTATTGAGAATTTCCACCTGAAACATGATATAACCGCTGGCCCAGGCCGGGACCGACATGTTGCTCCAGCGCAACATCTGGCCGGACACGCTGTCCGGGGCGGGCGATGCTGAGCCTGTTACATATCGAACCCGAGGATCCAACACGTCGACGAAACGCATAGCTGTTGCCGCGGCATTCCCCGCGTTTGAGTACAGGATGGAGTACATCACCCGATCGCCGGCACTCGGCGTCGTATTGCTGACGGATACTTCCAGTCCGAGCGACGCCGCCGTGACAGTCGTGGTGCGGGAGATGACGGCACGGACAGAAGGATCAAACAGGGAAGTGCACGTTAGAAACAACTCGTCAGTTTGGCCGGCCAGCGCCATGCTGTCCGGGACGGCGACGCGAAGCACGAAATTCAGCGACGCATCGGCAACCATGTTCGGGCTCCCGGTCACCGGGCCGGCGGCGATCTCCGCGGGGCTGAGGATCTGGTCACCATCGCTGTCGACGTAAACGATAGCGGCGAGCCCGTGGGATGATCCCCACGAGAGCGAGAACCTGTCTGTGCCATTCCCCGAGTTGACGAGCGTAAAGGGGTAGTTGACGACGCTGTTGAGCCCTGTAAGTTCCCTGGCTGTGGCCGGTGCGAGATTCACGCTGGCCACCTGCGCAACGGTGATTGTGACGACATTCGACGACGAGGTCCTGGGTGTCGGGTCACTGCCGTACGTGAAGGTGACGGTCGCCTGATTTGATATCACCGTTCCCGCGGGTGTCCCAACGCCGAAGCTCACGCTCGGCACGAGAACCGTCAGGACCAGAACGATGCACAGGACAAGACCCACGGGAGGAGACGTCCCGAGCAGGGTAGAGGTGACAGGTGCGGGGCGGCCCCGCATATGTCCGGCCTGAGTCCTCACTTCACCTGCACCTTGAAGCTGACAAGGCGTTCTTCGCCCGGCTTGATGGGCTCATCAAATCTCCAGCGTATGTTCCGGACTGCTCCGCCCGTGGGTTCGAAGCTTACGATGGCTCCATCCGTGACGACGCTTCCCTCCTGGTATTGCAGGCCCGGAGAAACAGGATTGCTCAATGTCACATCGGTGGCGTCTCCCGTGCCAATGTTGCGGCAGACAATGCTGTAGGTGACAAAGTCACCCGGCTGTGTCGATGGTTTGTCCGTGCTGCTGACCACGACAATGCGCGGATCCCCTTCGTTGAATCGCTTTTCCCGGAGGGCTCTTGCAGCCTGCTCCTTTGCAGTCGCTGCGGCACCGCCGAAGCCGTCAATAACCATCCAAAGCACGGGCGATTCCCTTCCAGCCTCGAGCGAAACAGGAGCACTGGTGAGGGTTGCCAACGATTTCGACACACCCACACTGGATGAGCCCGGATACACGGACAGTGCAATGGCTCCTGAGCCGCTCTTGGGCGACAGGAGAAGGCCTTTGTTGCCCGGGTCAACATTGCCCGTGATTGGCAAAGAGGCACGCAGTGCAAGGCTTGTGACCACATCGCTCTTGAGAGCAAGAGTTACTACCATCTGTCGGTCGGACGATGCGTCGCCAGTGGCCAGCGCCTTCAATAGGAGCACGACCTTCCCTTTCGGGAGATCAACGGAATACGCTTTTTCCATCCAGCGTTGCTGCGAGTCGTTGCGGGGCTCCGGAAGAAGAGCAAAACCGTTCCCTTTGCCGGCAAGTAATTCGCCAACGGAAATGCTCTTCAGCACCTGGCCATTGTCGTCCAGGAATTCGAGGGCTTTTGCGGATGCGCTGGTGCCACCGAAGCAAAGACCGAAGCGATCTTTGCCGCCTGTGCCGGTCCTTCCATCGATTAAGGGGAGTAGCCTGGCGTCTGCGCTCTGGGGGTTGCCGTAGAAGGCAACGGTAAGGCCTTTGAAGTTCACCGCCACGCTATCAGAAACCTGCTGGGCGCGTGCGGTTGTCAAAGCAAAGCAAACACAAATAAGGAGGACGATGGGGGATTTCATCCTTGCTCCTTCGCGGTTATGTTGGACATGTTGATTTTTGCACATACAAATGCTCATTGAATCACTACCTGATAGCTCAAGGTGCCGGTTGCCCCTGCGGGGACCGTCCCGAGGGTAACCGTGATTGTTGGTCCGGAAAGGGTGACTTCATCTGCATCCGGTGCATCGGTTTTTGGCGTACCATTCAGGACGACGCCATCGGGCAGGAAAGCGGTGTTTGCCGGGGGAGAAATCGCGAACCGGACGTTTACCGCCGACCCGCCTCCGGTGTTGACGTAATTGATCGTGTAGACGACGTTGCCTCCGGGGGAAGGGTTGTTCTCATTCTGGACAAGCGTGAGCACCATGTTCGGGTTCAGTGTGGGCTTCAGTGTAACGGCCCCGATCGCCCAATCGCTCAATCCGCCCAGTGCCCAGGACATGGTGACCGATGAAGCGCCTGCGCGATTGCTGCTCCCGCCGTGAACGTTACTTCCACCGGTTCCGGTACCCATGTTCCAGTTCGTCGTCTGCCCTACGCCTGGGGTCAGCGACCCTGCGAAACCGGGGGCTGTCACAACGTCAACGACAATTTCGTTGGCCGCGCTTGCCAGAGAGAGGGATGCTGAGACGCCGAGACCGATGGCTGAGGTAAATGGCCCTAGCGGAGTCGTCTGATCGACTCCGGAGAAGGAAATCGCACCGCACACCAAATCGGTACTCGCGCTGAGAGTCACGATGACATCTGCCGAACCTGGAGGCGGGGCAAGTAGGTACCAGATTTCAAGTCGGGAGGTGCTGAGCACGCTGTTGCGGAACCCGGCGCGGGTGAGGCTCCGACCGGCATAGGTAACCCCGCTGACAGTTCTGTTGCTCCGCCGATTGGAAACACCGACGATGAGAAGTCGATCATCTCCGGTGCCGGTCGTGTGAGGCCATGTCAGGGTCGAACTGCTGCCAAGCGCGCTGCTGGTCGCATCGTGTGAGATCTGGCTGAAGGCTGAACTGCAGAGCAGACCTGCCAGGACTGACTGGAAAGCGAAGAGTGAAAACAGCTTTCTCACACGGTCACTATGGTCGTGCAATCTGATCATCGTCAGTAGAACCTATCCTCAATTCCCATGAGGGGATCACTTGAAGCGATGCCCTCAAGATGATAGTTAGCAATAAATTCTCGGATCTGGTTCAGGTTGAATCTGCGGTGCCCGCCGATGGTCCTGAAGCATACAAGCTTACCGGAGTCAGCCCAGCGCTTTACCGTTGAAGCGTCTACGCGCAAGAGGCGCGCAACATCGGCTGTGCTGTATAATTTCCTTCGCCCTGGCAGCATGATCTCTCTAATTGACCCTCTCATGCACGGTCTGCACGGATTGCACGTTTCCAGATGCTCTCTTTCTGCATGAGTTGTGCCAACGAGGCTACCGGCTCTATAGCCACGGAGGGGATCCTCGCCCGAGTTCCAAGTCAAAAACCGCTCAAATCGTGCGTGAAACGGCGGTGCGGAAAGACGGGCTGGAGGATGAACAAATCGACAGGGACTCTATGAGTGTAGGGTGGTAATATTGTGCGCACGTGGCTGTATGTGTACATCAGAAGGATCAGTTGATGTCGAGGGAAGGGTAGTGCAAAAAGGGATTCGGAACGAAGAGGAGAGGCCAGAAGTTATGGTGAACGATGAACGCGGATGGAAGGAGACCTTTCTCCCATCCGGCTCGTGCGTTCCGTGTGTTTCGGAACATAGGCCCCCGGTGCCGGGACCTTGAACAAGATCTTTCTACAAAAGAGAATGACCGCCCGATTCTGTACAGCTCTCTGTATGAAAAAAGGCATTCTTAGGCCGGAATCTGGTACATTCCTGTTACCTATGTGTGGCATGAGAATTGCAAAATATTCGCAGGAGGGGGGAAAAACGCCCTTGCATCAATAATTCCGCTGTGCAAGTGAGAGAGGGGAGGCTGCCGAAAGTTCGTGCCTGACTTCGATTTCTCCAGCATCCCTTCCACCTGCCAATCTCCATTAGCTTGATCGCAATCAACTATGCATTCACCAATTCGTATTCTCCACCTGGACGACAATCCTCTCGATGCCCAACTGGTTGCGATGACGCTGGAAATCGAACAGGGGAAAATGCCGTCGACGGTCAATTGTGTTCAGACAAGGGGTGAATTCCTTTCTGCTCTCAAGGCCGGAGGATTCAACATCATACTCTCGGACTACCGAATGCCGGACTTCGACGGGGACCAGGCGCTCAAGCTTGCCCAGGAAATCTGTCCGGACATTCCCTTCATCATGGTTACTGGTGAATTGGGTGAAGAGTTGGTGATCGAGACCCTGAAGAGGGGAGCCACGGACTATGTGTTGAAGGACAGGATATTCCGGCTTGTTCCCGCGATTGAGCGGGCACTGGGTGAGGCAGAGAACCAGGCGAGGCGGCGGGAGGCTGAGGAGAGGCTGCGCGAAAGTCAGCGGACACTCGCGCTGGCCGTGGAAGCGACCAGGCTGGGGCTTTTCGATTACTACCCTCAAACCGGCGCGTTGATCTGGAATGATGTCGCCCGGGAGCATTTCGGCCTTTCGCCGGGAACCGAGGTGTCGTACGAGCTTTTCCTGCGTGGACTGCATCCAGCAGACCGGAAGCGAACACAGCTTGCGGTCGAGCATGCGCTCTCACCTGCTGGGAGTGGCGATTATCATAGCGAGTACCGGACCATAGGCCTTGAGGACGGCAAAGAGCGATGGCTGAGTGCCCGTGGGAAAGCCTTCTTTGATGCGAACGGTGTAGCCGTACGCTTCATTGGAGCAACAACCGATATCTCGACGGTCCGGCAAAGCCAGGAAGAGATACGCAAGGCGCACGCGGAAGTGCGTGAAATCCTGGATAGCGTCCAGGATCCATTCTATGTGCTCGACAGGGAGTGGCGTTTCACCTACATAAATGCAAAGTCAGAGGAATTCCTGCGTCGTGGACGGACCGAACTCCTAGGAAAAAACCTTTGGGATGTCTTTCCGCAGGTCCTGGGTTCGGAATCAGAAGCACGATTGCGCCAGGTCATGGAGAAGCGGGTCCCCATGCATTTCGAAATTCAGTCGGCCCTGGCAGGGGTATGGGTGGACGTTCAAACATTTCCGAAGGCGGATGGCGGGATCTCCGTACTCTACCGTGACATCGGAGAACGGAAACAACAGGAGTTAGCGCTTCGATTGAGCGAAGAGCGCTTTGCGGCCGCTTTCCATATGAGTCCGTACCCACAAGCGGTAAGCCGCGTCAGTGACGGCGTGTTCATCGACGTGAATGCCGCCCTCCTGTCGCTCTATGGCATGAGTCGGGAAGAAGTCATCGGCAAGAGCTCCCTGGAGATCGGAATTCTTGCCGATCCCGCGGAGCGAAGTCAGCTCGTGGCGCTCCTGCAGCGCGAAGGCAGCGTGCATGGGTTTGAGATGCATACCAACTCGCGCCACCAGGGAGAGCGCGTTGTACACCTGTCGTCGAACCTGCTCCGTTCGAGTGAGGAGCAGACCATGCTCACCGTGATCCTGGATGTTACCGACCGGAAACGTGCGGACAGAGAGCTCGTGGAGGCCCACGAACAACTTGCCAGCACACTGGACAGCATCACAGGAGGCTACTTTGCTCTCGATGCGCATGGCTGTCTTCTCGCCGCAAACCGATTGGCGGAAGAGCACTTCGCGTGTCCACTGCACGAGCTCCTCGGGCGAAACATCTGGGAGTTATCAGCCGAAGGAAGGGAATCCGCCTTGCACGCGAGACTTCAGGAAGCATCCTCTTTGGGGCGTCCGGTCCACTTTGAGGCGCGCTCTCCCGTCAGGAAAGATACCTGGGCCGAGATGCACGTCTACCCCCGAGCGAAGCGATTTGACATCTATTTCGCGGACATTACCCGGCGCAAACAAGCGGAGACGGAAGTCCTCCGCCTGCTCCACGAATCAGAGCGCCAACGACAGCTCCTGCGCGCCGTGATCCAGCATGCCCCGATCGGAATCGGCATCATGCAGGGCCCTGAACACCTCTACATCATGGACAACCCCATGTTCGCGCCCATCGTTGCCGGGAAGGGGGAGATCATTGGGAGGACGGTGCGTGAGGTGTTCCCCGAAGTTGCCGAGAGAGTGGTGCCTCTCCTTGATGAGGTCTACCGGACCGGCATTCCGTTTCACGCGACAAATGTCCCGTTCCGTCTTTCTCGCAACGGCAGGATGGAGGATACCTTTTTCACCTTCATCTACGCCCCCTGGTTCAACGAGGGGGGCTCAATTGAAGGTGTCATGTCGCTTGCGCACGAAACCACCGAACAGGTGCGTGTTCGCAACGACTTTGAAATGCTGAATCAGGACCTGAGGAAACGGAATCTTGAACTTGAAGCAGAGCGTGTCAAATGGCAGAAACTCGTTGAAGGAATTGCCGATGAGGTCTGGGCCTGCGATGCCGGCGGTGAGGTGAGCATGGTAAGCTTCACTCATGGCGCCGGGGCAAGGCCGATCGAGCTCGAAGGGGAAGCGCTGGATGAACTGATCCAGGCCCAGGAAGTCCTCCGCGTGGACGGCTCGCTGCGCCCGGTGGAGGAATCTCCCCTGCAACGATCCCTCAAAGGAGAAGTGGTCCGCGGGGAAGAACTTGTCCGCAACAAATTGACGGGCGAAACGCGGATCAGGCAGCACAGCTCGGTCCCTGTTCGTGATACGGACTCGGTGATCATCGGCGCAGCTGCGATCGTCCGTGATGTCACCGAGGCGAGAAAGGCTGAAGCGGAGATCCGCAGGCTGAATGAGGAACTGGAAGAACGCGTGAGGCAACGAACCTCGGCCCTGGAACGGGCCAATCAGGAGTTGGAATCGTTCAGCTACTCGGTCTCGCATGACCTCAAAGCGCCCCTCCGGGCCATCGAAGGATTCGCCCGCATGTTG
Source organism: Bacteroidota bacterium (assembly GCA_017860555.1). Lineage (GTDB taxonomy): Bacteria > Bacteroidota > Ignavibacteria > UBA10030 > UBA6906 > JAGDMJ01. The sequence goes on along the minus strand of JAGDMJ010000096.1, from coordinate 1,010 downwards.
TCGGACCCGCGCCGGTCTCTTCCGCCCGAGAAACAGAAGGAATATCTTGAGCTCATCCGCACCAGCACGGAGCAAATGGCTACGTTGATAGAAAGCCTTCTTGCCTTTGCCCGCGTCTCGCGACAGGTACCCAAGTTGGTACCTGTGGACATGCGTGCGGTTGCGGAGGAGGCTCTTCGTGAACAATTGCGAGGACTCGGAGAATCGTCAGCTCGGGTACGCGTCATCCTCGGCGACATACCGCCGTTGGCAAGTGGCGATCCAGTTCTGCTCAGGCAGGTCTTTGCGAACCTTTTGTCCAACGCATTGAAGTTTACGCGCGGGAAAGAGGGCCCGAGCGTTGAAATCAGCGGCTTCCGGGCCAAAGATCGCCTTGTCTACTACGTCCGCGACAACGGCGTGGGCTTCCCATCCAGGGACGCGGACAAGCTCTTCCAGGTGTTCCACCGCATTCATTCATCGGATCAGTACGAAGGGACGGGCATCGGGCTGGCAAACGTGCGGAAGATCGTTGAACGGCACGGAGGCCAGGTGCGTGCGGAAGGTGCCGAAGGAGTGGGGGCTACATTTTACTTCGAGCTCCCAATAGGTAGAATGGCAGACGCCTGATGGCAGAGATGAACATGCCGCACATCAGTGCTGGAGTGTCGGGACTCTTACCGCTCGACGCCGAAACATTCTGCCTGCCGATTCAGGACCCGGCCAGAGGGAGTTCTATCCGCTGCCGCACCAACGTGGCTGGCACGAAGTCAGCGGAGAGCAGTGCACAAGGGACACCCGAGAGTGCAACGGGGCCAAACGCAAGTGCAAATCAGACGTCCGCCGATCGAGTTCCGATTTTGTGGACGGCTGCGTGTTTCGTGCGAACGGTTTCGGCTCGATGGCTGACGTCTATTTCGCAAGCAGTGGCTTCGGAGCCCTCAGACCCACGTAGATCGCCACTGCGCTCACGGTGGGTGTCAGCGCCATCAGCAACACGTACGCAAGCAGCCCGCCTTCCTCAGGATGGG
>JAGDMJ010000095.1 GCA_017860555.1 Bacteroidota bacterium | reverse complement strand
ATATTCCGTCCGGGCAGGCTGTATCACTGCGCAGCGATGAAGAGCATAATCGGGCAATATGGAGAGAATCTGGATGAGCTGAAGTTGATCGAAGAGGTCGTGTTCGAACCAGAGGTTTATCTCATCTTCTGCGGCCACCCCGAGAATAACATCATCACGATGCGCCAGCTCGGAAAACACTCTTTCGTACTTTCCCCATCCCTGATCTGCGATGAAGGCAGCGCGGATCCCACGGAGATGCTCAAGAGAAAGCCCGGCGGGAACCGGCCCTTCGTGCAAAACATCCTGCCATGGAAGCACTATCCCGCCCAGATTGGCGGCCTTGATGGTGTCGGCGGCGTGATCGCCATTTGTGACATGAAGCATAACAGCACCTCCCGATCCCCGGGCGGCTGCTCCTCGAAACACCACCGCCCACTATGCTGATTCGCAGCTTGTTTCCGGCCTCTGCCGCGTATTCCTCCCTCTGGAGAGAATATAAGCAATTGGATCGACGCATTCATCCCCCATGGTTGTTCCGGCGTCTCAATCAGATGCCCGGGCCAATCGCAGAGATTCTTTGACAGTCACAAATCACCGGGGTCGCACCGGTCGTTTCAGACTATCGGCAGGATAACGGGACTTTATGGTGTCTTGCATCGCCCCCACCCAGAGGATGATCCTCTCTCGCTCCTCGGGGGTGAGCGCTGCAGACGTATGGATGAGCGTGTAGGCTGGCAACGGCATTTCGCCATCTTCAACTTGCTGGCGGACTGCCTCGAGCTTCGCGAGTTGTCGATACACGGGGTAAGAGGCGAACTCGTCGAAATTGAGTTCCCTTTTCCCCTCTGTAATATGGCTGTTCAACCACCAGCCGAGCGGCTCCACATGCGAATACCACGGATAAGAGGTGTTGTTGCTGTGGCAGTCATAGCAGGAGCGCCGTATGACGCTCTGCAGGTCGGCCGGGACCGGATACCTGGTCTGAATGGAAGCCGGACTCTCTCCCGCCGACAGATTTCTCGGCGACCGAATGAATTGCAGGACTATGAAAATGGCGAGGATGCCGATGAGCATTCGTGCTGTGAGAATCACGCCTTTCCGTTTTAGCGCCACGGTGTTCCTCCTGGGGGTGACGTTTGTTCAAACTTTAGCAGATAGTGGAAGCCTTACATGACCGAACGGGAATGTACAAAAACTTGCCGGATGTTGCACTCTGGTTCGTTGCTCCTCAAGGATTCTGACGCTCAAACGTCCGAACATGGTCATACCGCGGGCCATCTTCGCGCGAATGGCAACTGATGCAGCCTGCTCCCCTCCTCTCAATCGAAAACACCACTGCCCCATCGGGCCTGAATTCAGCCCATAGCCACCCTCCGCCTGCGAGCGGGTTGTCCACCTCTTTGTAAAGCACCGCATAGAGCGATGCCACTCCCCCCGTACGTACCTCTTTCAAGATCACCGAACCATCAGGGAACGACAGCCCCTCTTGCGGCAGGCCACCCGGCAAAGCTCTGATCGCTGTGGAGTTCATCAGGACGCGAACCTCCGGTTGATGAGCGCTCGAACCGTTCAACGTTCCGGAAACGACCGAATCGGCGTTCGGAAAGAGCCCATATCTCGCAAAAGGCTGGTCGCGTGTAATCAACGTAAAGAGCTGCTGATCGGATGTGATAGGCTGCGGAGCGGGCGCGGTAGGCTCAGCTTCCCGCCGGCAGGATAGGAGCGAAAAGCACAGAAGGAGTAGGATGGCTGTCTTCATTGTTATCTCTTCCTTTAAACACCTGGGACAGGGGAAACAGTTTCAACTTGGTATCCTGGCGTCTTGACAACGGAAAGTGTGCTCACACCGCACCATCGTGCTTTTTGTCGCATTTCCTTCTTCGGCACGGTTTCCCCCTCGTATTAAGGGGTATCTCACCATCATCTCGAGGAGGCACCATGAAACGTGTACGGTACGCCACGCTTCCGCTCGCACTCTTGCTGCTCGGCACGATTGCGCTCGCATCGGACATGGGGAAAATACCCATTTCCACTGCTTCCAGGGAAGCGAAGGGTTACTTCCTGGAGGGACGTACGCTGGTCGACAATCTCCGGCTCACGGACGCGATCGCTCAGTTCAAGAAAGCATCTGAACGGGATCCGTTGTTTGCACTCGCGTATCTCTACCTGGCGACAACCGCACCCACGGCGAAGGAGTTCTTCGGATATCTGGACAAAGCTACGGAGCTCTCGAAAAATGCCTCCCCGGGGGAGCAACTCTGGATCACAGGTTTCAGGCAGGGAGCCCTTGCCGATCCTACTGCTCAGTGTGAAACGTATCAGAAGCTCGTGGATATTTTTCCCGACGATGAGCGCGCCCAGTCGCTGCTGGGTATCAACTATTTTGGCCAACAGGATTATGCCAAAGCCGTTCGGTACTTGGAACGGGCTACCGAGATCAATCCGTCGTTCGCTCCCGCATACAATCAACTTGGATATGCCTATCGTTTTCTTGAACGGTTCGACAAAGCTGAAGTCACATTTAGAAAGTATACCGAGCTGATTCCGAATGATCCGAACCCGTACGACTCCTACGCGGAGTTCCTCCTGAAACTCGGGAGATTTGACGAAGCCATTGAGCAGTACAAGAAGGCTCTCTCTCTCGATGGCCATTTCGCGAACTCCTACACCGGCATCGCTGCCGCCCTCATGTACGAGGGAAAGCATGATGAAGCTCACGAGGAATTCCAGAAAGCCCTTGCCCTGGCCCGAACCGACGGTGAGAAACGCGCGGCCATCTTCGGGACGGTCATCACCTATGTCGATGAAGGCAAGCATGACATGGCTCTGAAGGAGATGGAAAAGGAATTTGCCATCGCGGAGAAGATCAACGACACGGGAAATATGTCTGCCGACCAGACGGCGATCGGGAATATCCTGCTTGAGATGGGACAGGTGGACAAGGCATCGGCGGCGTTTGAGGAATCTCTGGCACTGATCCGGTCATCGGGCCTGGCCAAGGAAGTCAAGGAGAACGCCACATTGATCCATCACTTCAACCTTGGGAGAGTAGCCCTCGCCAGGAAGGAATACGATACGGCAACGAAAGAGGCTGAGCAATTCCTGCGCGGGGCCGAAGTGAAAGACAACAAGAACCAGATCCGCCTGGCCCATGAGCTCATCGGGTCAATCGCCCTCGCACAACAGGAGTATGCCCAGGCAGTCAGGGAATTGCGACAGGCAAATCAGCAGAACCCATACAATCTCTATCGGATCGCTCTCGCCTATCAGGGAAGCGGGGCAAAGGACGAAGCCCGCAAGTATTGCTCGGCCGCGGTCAGATTCCACGGCCTCCCGCTGCTCAACTACGCTTTCATTCGACAGAAAGCGGACAGGCTGCGATCAGCGATCTAACAGGGACTTCACACAACGGTGTGGCCGGGAATCCCCTCCCGCCGCAGGTGAGTAGGGGCGGGGAGGGGGATCTCGTCTGTGCCTTTTGTGGCTCGCCAGATATGGCCACAAGTTGCACAAAATGTCTGTGACCCCCCCTCTTGCATCTCCCCTCTGGTTGAAGTATAATGACACCTCCAACCCCCTCATTAGCCCAAAAACAGAGCATGGAACGGATTTCCCCTCTTGTTCTTGCCATTGTCGCCGCCCTTGGGATCCTTCCCGGGCAACTCCATGGACAGGCGACGCATACGCCCCAGCCCTTTGCCATCAGAGGCGTCCTGCCGTGGCACAACTTTCTCTCCGGGCCGTCCGCATGGAATCTCCCGGACTATGAAAAATACCTGGACGACTGCAAGGGAAAACAGATCAACTTCATCGGCTTTCACTGTTACACCGGCGGCGGACAGCGTTATGTGAATTATGTCGAGCCGATGATCAAGATTGAGTACAAGAATATCATTCCGGAGGCCTTTCTCGACAATTCCCTCACCGCCCGCTGGGGCTACGAGCCCCTCTCTGTCAGAGATTTCGCGTTCAAGACAGCAGGGCTTTTTCCCGGGGATGCAACCGCGTTCGGCTCTGACTGCTCCATCCTTTCAGGGAACACCATCGAGCATTACACCCGAACACAGAAGCTTATGAAAGATGTGATGAGCATGGCACATGCACGCGGGATGCAGACAGCCATGGGCTTTGAGTTTGGCGTTCACCCCCCTGAGTTCTTCTCCCTGTTCGAGGACGGGTTGTACTGGGAAGGAACCGGCTCAATGATCCCGAATCCCACGCATTATCAGGCCGTAGAAATACTGTTCGCTGCAATTGACAACATCCTCGAGGCCTATCCTGACGTCGACTGGATCTGGCTCTGGCTGAACGAGCACTCGTTCTTTGGCTTCGACGCGGACAAGGCGTTGAAGAATCCGCAGTTCAAATCTCTTTACGACAGAAATTCCTACCTGTTCCAAGGGGCCGACGCCAGCCAGACATTGATCGGCGTCTGGTCGCTCGAGTACATACGACTTGCCTACGAACATATCAAGAAAGCGGCACCGGGGAAAGGCGTTTTGATCGGCGGCTGGGGAGGCGACAACCAGCTTCCTCCGATCTTGCGAGGATTGGACAAAGGTCTCCCGAAGGACATCGTGTTCAGTTGTTTGAATCCGGGATTGGGACAATACCCTCAACCGGAGTTCATAGCCGAAATCGCCGCCCACAGAAGATTCTGGAGCATTCCATGGCTGGAGGGTGATCACCAATTGTGGCACTACCAGCCCAGGGTGGACATCGTCCGTGAGCAGGTCAAGCTCGCCAGGATGATGAAACTGGACGGCGTGCTGGCTATCCACTGGAGAACGGAGGAGATCAGGGCAAACCTGGCGACATTTTCCCGGTTCGCCCTCAATCCCGACGACACCGCCTCCGTCAGCGATGTCTACAGGATGTTCCTTGAAAAGGAATGCGGCACGAGGGCGGCCCGTGAGCTCGCTCCCCTCTTCACCGAGTTCGACAAAGATATGTGGCTCGGCGCCAGTACATCACCGGAGTACTATATCTACACGCCCGATTGGGGAAGAATGGACAGCATCGCGAGGGGCAACTTCCAAAGATTGATTGCGGCGCTGGACAGAGCTGAGCGCGGAAATTCCGATAGACGGACCAAAGAAAATCTCAAGTGGTACAAAGCCAACTTCGAATTTGCCCTGCTCCTGGACGAGGTAGGGAGGAAACTCGAACCTGCATATGCGTTCCGGAAGAGTCTCTACACTGCTCAGGACAAACCTGGCCGGGACGAGCTTGCGGCCAGGCTCCGCGCTGCACGGAAAAGTCTGGATGAAGCCCCGCTGGAACAACTCTTCGCCGTGTATGCCTCAAGAGTCCGCTCACGCGGAGAGCTGGGGGTCCTTAGCTCCATGAACCAGAAGCTATTCAATGAATATGTGAATCTGCAGAAGTTCCTCTCCGGGGTTGAGGGAAAGAAACATTAGGACGAGGCACCGGCAGTTGTCCCATGCTTCTCTTTTTCACGTTTTTCCGTACATTGTTCTCCAGAGCCGCATTATCCTGATATTCAATCAAAGGAACTCTCACACATGAAGAATTTCATCCTTGTCCTCGCCATGGCAGCCATTGCATTTGCGTGCAGCAACGAGCCGAAAAATCCCCTCCTGGGCGATTACGGCACACCTTTCGAGACGCCGCCGTTTGACCGCGTCAAGAACGAGCATTTCATCCCTGCATTCCGGGAAGGGATGTCACTGGAAACTAAAGAAGCAGAGGCGATCGCGTCCAACCGGGAGGAACCAACATTTCAGAATACGCTTGAAGCCCTCGATAAGAGCGGGATCATCTTGGACCGGGTGCAGAACGTCTTCTACGCGTTGCATGGGGCAAACACCAACGATGAGATCCAGAAGATAGCCAACGAGATCACTCCGCTCTTGACCAAACATCGTGATGACATCATGCTCAACGAATCGCTGTTCCAGCGAGTCAAGAGCGTCTACGACCGGCGGGGTTCCCTCTCGCTTACAGACGAGCAGGCCCACCTGCTCGACGAGACGTATAAGAAGTTCGTCCGGGGAGGGGCCAACCTTTCGGCGGAACAGAAGAAACGTTTCCGCGAGCTGAACGAGGAACTGTCCACGCTCTCGCTTAAGTTCTCAGAGAACGTCTTGAAAGAGACCAACGCGTTCACATTGACCATCGAGAACAAAGAGGACCTGACAGGATTGCCGCAGGAAGTAGTGGATGGCGCGGCCGACGCCGCGCGCAAAGCTGGACTGGAAGGGAAGTGGGTCTTTACAGTCCACAAGCCGAGCATGATTCCTTTCCTCCAGTACGCAAAGAACCGGGCGCTGCGGGAGAAACTTTACACGGCATACATCATGCGCGGCGACAACAACAACGAGTACGACAACAAGCGCATCATCGCGAAAATGGCGGCACTGCGCGTGGAGCGTGCCAATCTGCTCGGCTTCAAGACGCACGCCGACTACGTGCTGGAGCAGAACATGGCCCGGACGCCCGCCACGGTGTATGAGTTCCTCCACAAACTCTGGGAGCCCGCGCTGAAAAATGCGGCGAAAGAACGGGAGGAAATGCAGAAGATCATCAGGAAAGAAGGAGGGAATTTCGCGCTTGCCCCGTGGGACTGGTGGTACTATGCCGAAAAAGTCCGCAAGGCAAAATACGACCTTGATGAAAACGAACTCCGCCCGTATTTCAAGCTGGAAAATGTCCGTCAAGGGGCATTTGAGGTCGCCCGCCGGCTCTACGGCCTGCAGTTCGTCGAACGCAAGGATATCTCCACCTATTCCGACGAAGTAACGGTCTACGAAGTGAAGCGTGCGGATGGAACACATGTTGGCCTTCTGTACACGGATTATTTCCCGCGGCCTGGTAAGCGGGCCGGGGCATGGTGCGGCGGGTTCCGCGACCAGGAACGGCGCGATGGCGCCATGGTCACCCCGCTGGTCACCAACGTCGGGAATTTCTCCAGGCCAGCCGGCGACAAGCCGGCGCTCCTCAGCCCGGACGAGGTGCGCACGCTCTTTCACGAATTCGGCCACGCGCTGAACGCACTTCTCCAGAATCAGACTTACCGCATGCTCTCCGTACCCCGGGACTTTGTGGAACTTCCTTCGCAGATCATGGAGAATTGGGCGTTCGTGCCCGAGGTGCTGGGCCTCTATGCCCAACACTACGCAACAGGTGAGAAGCTTCCGGCCTCGCTTGCGGATAAGATCACTCGGAGCGATAAGTTCAACCAGGGTTTTTTGACGGTGGAATACCTGGCGGCTTCTCTGCTGGACATGGACTGGCACACGCTGGCGACGACGGAGCCGGTGGATGCGAACGGCTTCGAACAAGCCTCCGTGAAAAAAATGCGGCTCATTCCCGAGATTATATCACGGTACAGGAGCCCTTACTTCGCTCATATCTGGAGCAGCGGATACTCGGCGGGTTACTACAGCTACATCTGGGCTGCTGTCCTTGATGCGGATGCCTTCGAGGCGTTCAAGGAGCGCGGCCTCTTCGACCAGGCTACGGCTCAAGCGTTCGAAGAGCACGTTCTCGCCAAAGGTGCGACGGGCCAGGCGATGAAGCAATACATGAAATTCCGCGGGAAGGAACCGGCCATCGAGCCGCTTCTGAAGCGGCGTGGGCTCATGTAGAGAAGACGCCTCGATCAGGACCCATCCTGCAAAAGGATGGGTCCTGAATAAAAGCGTTACACAAAGATCATTGATGCCACACTGACTTGATCAGAGCCGGCTAAACTCATCAATACCTCGGCAAGCTCGGATCCACCCTCTCCGCCCAGGCACGGATCCCGCCGACCAGGTTCTTGACGTTCCTATATCCCACACCCCGCAGAAACTCCGCGGCCCGTTCACTTCGCTCGCCAACCTTGCAGTGAACCACGATCTCCCTTGAAGGGTCCAGTTCCTGCACCCGCTCGGGAAGTTTTCGCAATGGGATAAGCTTGGCCCCGAGGTTGACGATCTCGTACTCATGCGGTTCCCGCACATCAACGAGCAGGATGTCTTCACCACGGTCAAGCCGCTCTTTGAGCTTTTCCACCGTAATGTCCATCCCCTCATGCGCGCCGTCGTGGTTCCCTTCTGCAGGACTGATGCCGCAGAATTCCTCGTAGTCAATGAGTTCGCGGATCACGGGGTGTTCACCGCACACTGGGCATGCTGGATCCTTTTTGAGTTTGAGTTCGCGGAATTTAAGCTGCAGGCCATCAAACAAGACAAGCCGGCCGATCAGCGGATCACCCTGGCCAACGATGAGCTTGACGGTCTCGAGTGCCTGGAGCGTTCCGATGATTCCCGGCAGAACTCCAAGCACTCCTCCCTCCGCACAGCTCGGGACAAGGCCGGGTGGAGGAGGCGCAGGATAGAGACAACGGTAGCAAGGCCCGCGCGTGGCGTCAAACACCGTCACCTGGCCATCGAACCTGAAGATCGAGCCATAGACATTCGGCTTCCCCAGGATCACGCATGCATCGTTCACAAGATAGCGGGTCGCGAAGTTGTCCGTTCCGTCCACGACGATATCATAATCCGCCAGGATTTCCAGAGCATTCTCGGAAGACAATCGGACTTCATGGCCTACAACCGTCACATGGGGATTGAGATCGTGAATTGCCCGTCTGGCCGATTCAAGCTTCCTCGTTCCGATATCGTTGGTCGTATGGAGAATCTGCCGTTGGAGATTGGTCAACTCCACGACATCGAAGTCCACAATGCCGATCGTGCCCACCCCCGCGGCCGCCAGGTAAAAACCAAGCGGGGAACCGAGCCCCCCCGCTCCCACGAGAAGAACCCGGGAAGCTTTCAGCCGTTTCTGCCCCTTCATGCCGATCTCAGGGATGATCAGGTGCCTGCTATAGCGCAGGACTTCTTCATTCTGGAGCCTGACGTCCGGTTCGGCATTCCCGGCCTCCACCCCCACACCACCCGCTATGGAGGGAATAATGCTCAGCGTATCCGATTCTTCGAGGGGCGTCTTTTCCCGGTCAAGGTAACGGATGTCTTCATCATTCACATACACGTTCACGTAACTGCGGAGGCTTCCATTCTCCCCGTACAGGTGACGTTGCATTTCGCCGAATCGTTTCGTCAAATTGCGCAGTGCTTCTTCAACAGTAGCTCCTTCCACCTCCACGGTGGCGTTATGCCCGGTATAGACGCGCAGGGGGGTCGGAATCAGGATTTTCACAGCCATAGAATCTCCAAAAATGAGACATCACTTCACATTCGAAGGCCTTTGCGGACGCGTGTCAATCGCAAGCGGTTGTTCCGCAAACCGTCCCCGGTCTTCTTCCAGCATCCAGGCCGAGGCATGGCCTGCCTTTCCGCCGGCAACCGAGACGATCATATATGTAAACCAGGGAAGCGCATGCTCGGTATCGAAAGCCGAGGGAATTGCAGGATGGTCCGGGTGCGAATGGTAGAAGCCGAGCAATGTCTGGCGCCGCTCTTCGGCCTGGCGTTCGGCATCCCGGTACTGCGCCGGGGAGATCAGGAACCTCCGGCGGCGGTTGGCATCCTGGCTGTTGTCGATCTCGAGGATCTCATGCACAAACCGACCGCCACCGATCTCGGTGCCCAACAGAACGCCG
>JAGDMJ010000094.1 GCA_017860555.1 Bacteroidota bacterium | reverse complement strand
GTTTCCAGGAGGTAATCAGGGATGTAGCGTTCCCGCGAAACGAGAACGGCAACGGAGATGTGAGGCGGAAGCATCCGGGCTAAACTCAGCATCAATCGAAAGCGGTCAACGTTCAGAACCTCGCCGGTCATTCCTGTGGCGTCAATCAGAAACCCGTCGCATGAGGCGCTACGACACTTTCGAACGATCTGCAGAAGAACGGTTAGCGCCCGTTCGTATGAGGAGAAATTTCCCGAAAACCGGATATCAAGAAAGCCATCCTTCGACGTGAAGGAGAGATCCGACCCACTGTTCATTGCAAGAGACTCTATCGTGAACTGATAAGAAGGGGGGAGGACCTTCCTTGGACTCGAAGCGTTCCTATTGGCATCAAACGGAAGCGATGATCCCCTTGTTCCTTGGAAGGCTCGGGTACTTCAAAAATCAATAAGTCAACGGAGGGGGGCGGGAGAACGCTCTAGGGAGAAAACCGTAGGGAGCCTTGTCGGACTGCACACACCGGGCGGCCAGCGAATGCCGGGACTCATTGTTGGCTTGCCGTTGGAGGCTTCGTCTTCGGTCCGGGCTTTAGACCAAAGGCACTTCTGACATATGCCACCCCGTCTTCAATGGTGGTGGCAATATGATCGCAGCGGAGTTCGGCCATCGAGAAAGTGTCGGCCCGAAAGCCACCGGCAACGATCTTCGCGCCACTCGATCGCACCGCTCGGGCCACGAGCGCCATTCCGTCCAGGAGTTCCTTGCGATGCCTTGTCAGCGACAGCGATATGCAGAGGAGGTTCGGCTTTGCCGCCTTCGTGAAGGACGCCAGCGTCTCGTACGGAGTATTGGCGCCGACAAAGTGGACTTTCCATCCTTCCAGCTCGAGTGCGTACGCCATGCATCGAAGGCCGATCTCATGCTGCTCCCCTTCGGCACAGGCGCAGACCGCCGTCAGGCCGTTCGAGGCCTTCCTGTGCAAATCCGGGGCAAGACGGATCAACGCCTCAGTGATCACTCCTGAAGCCCGGTGTTCATCGCTGATCTCCAGAGAACCCTGATGCCACCGCTCGCCGATCCGGACCAGCGCCGGCCTGATGATTTCGTCCGCAATGGTTGCGAAACGTATGTGGTGCTTCGTCACATACAGGAGAAGCTGGTAGAGCCCTTCCCGGTCTCCCTGGAGCGCTTCTTCAAGCAGAAGATCCGACACGCGGTGATAGTTCTGGGCGTGGATCCCGAATTGAAGCTGCTCCAACTGTTCTCCGGACAGAGGTGGCGGAGTTCCTCCCGAAAGCCGCATGCCATGCCCCTCGGCAAAACGGGTCACCTCCGCCAGCTCGAATTTCCGATGCCCTCCCGGAGTCTTGATGCACGCGATCATCCCCTCATCGGCCCACCTTTTGATGGTCGATACGGTCACATCCAGCAGCTGGGCTACCTGTTCCGTTGAAAGTGTCGTCATTATCCTGCTTAGGCGCTATGGTCGTTTTAAACGGATTAATATACGGGGCTGCGGGGGAAAAGTCAAGAGGGCGGGCAAGTTTTCTTCGTGCCTGAAATACCGGCGGGGACCCGGGCCAACGGCGGCTCCGACCCATGGAAGAGGACGCATCGGGGTTGCGCACCTTGCGCGCAATCACACAAGATTCGTTGTACGCGGGAGCGAACCGGGCAACATCCCTCCCGCCCCCAAGCCGTCACGTGGCGCGGTCAATTGAGGACCGGAGCCATCTCGTTCTCTTTCTCCCGGGGGAGCCCACGCTTCTTGTTTTTTCTGGTCATGGCGATCAACATCAGCCAGAGAAAGAGTGTGGCAAGAAGTCCGAAAAAGAGGATCCCCCTGACAAAATACGTCTGACTCCCCTCGGTCGGATAGAGTGAATAGGCCAGGGGCGGCTTGAACAAATAGCGCTCCAGGTTACCCATCAGGAAGGTCCGGTCCTTCATGAACCCGGTGTAAATCTCCCGCACATCTTCCACGTTCGGCGGGCGCCGGTATTTCACAATGGAGTGAGACGTCAGTTCATCCTTGATCGTCGAGTTGCAGCGTGCGTAGTCCGCCGTCACAACAGTGTCAACCCGTCCAACCCCGAGCCGGTCAGCCCACAGCTTGTTCACGAACAACCTCACAGACATGCTGTCAAACGCATTGTGCTGGTTGAGATGCAGGAGCTCAGCCACGTTCAGCACTCTCCCGTTCCTATCGGTGATGTAGATGGACCCGTCCATGAAGTCCGTGAACGCCCACCGATTCTGTTCTCGGATGAACGATTCGGAAAAACTATGCCCAGTGTAGACAATCGTGTTATCCTCCGTTCGCGCACCGAACACGAATCTGGTCGGGATACCCGCCCGGTTCGCCCAGAACACCCAGACCTGCGCGTTCTGTGTGCACCACCCCTTCCCTGTGCCGGCAACCAGCTCGTTGTAGAGCACCCACGGGTTCATCCAGCGCTCGTCGTCCTTGGGAACCCCGCCGATATTCGCAAGCTTTCCCTTGAGAAAATGAGTAAGCTTCTCCATCCGCACAAATGTCGGATCGCCGTCCTTTATCTGCGCTTCGTCCCGCAGGATTCTGTCGACCTCCGCCAGCCCTTCCTTCCCCACATAGGCGTAATCATCCACCCAATCGGAAACCGCGTACTGTTCGAAATCTCCGCACGGGACATTCGCTCGGACGACGTACACATCTTCGTGCTGCATGCCGAGCGATGCGTAGAATTCCGTAGGATAGAAGCGGACGGAGATCTCAATGTCCTGACAGGCCCCCTCGGGAGAAGGGATCAGCCGATAGATATGGAGCTCGCTGAAGGTCGTATCGATGCGGAAAGCCGGGAGCTTTCCGGTGGCAGTCTGCGGGTTTTCTCCATCCGTGAGAACGCTCCAGCTCTTCACATCGGCGTTGCATGCCACATCAAGCTGAATTCGATCCCGATCCACCGGCTTCCATTCCTTGATCGTGGGGACATCGAGCGGATAGTAGAGAGCCGCATACGAGGCGGGATAGAACGACGATTCCCACTCACGCGAGAAGAACACGTAGAGATTCAGCACCAGCAGCAATCCGAAAAGGATTGCGACGAACCATGTGACGACCCGAAGTTTTTTCATGGGAATGAGGATGTATGGATTCTGGTCACCTGACCAGTGCAAAGGACGATCCGTTTCATGGTGGAAACGGATGTTCTGGGGTTGAACGAAGGTACGAAGAAAATCTGAAAAAGAAATGTGGAAAGAGGGGCTACTTCATCAAGGTCAGCTTGCGACTCTGAGAGAAACTTCCGGCGGTCATCCGGCAAATATATACACCACTCGCCAACCCGCCCGCATCAAACGTATCTTGATATCTCCCGGCTGCTCTTCTCTCATTGACCATCACCGCCACCTCCCTACCCAGCAGGTCATACACCACCAGCTTTACATGACCAGCAACCGGCAACCAACTGCCAAGAACTGTTTTTGGATTAAACGGGTTCGGATAATTCTGCCCCAATCCATACCCGGAAGGGACTTCTCCGCTCACCAGTTCCGACACGGAAGTCACTCCCATAGTGGTCCGGACGATCGTCCTCTGGTCGCCTACGGCCACAGCAGTCGTTTCGTTCAGGAAGGCTATGCCCCGGAGTGTCGTAAGAACCGGGCTTGGCTGGACCTGCCAGGTGAGCCCGCCGTCATTGGTGCCAATGATCTTCCCGCTGTCTCCCACCGCAAGCCCTCTCGCGGAGTTCACAAAACTCACGGAACGGAGTTCGGCGCCGACCGGACTTGTCTTGAGCAGCCAGTTATTTCCGCCGTTGGAGGTATGCAGGATGGTTCCACGGTCCCCTACGATCACTCCAATGGCGGGGGATGCAAAGCAGATCGCGTTCAAGCGCGCGGAGGTAACAGAGCTGGATCCGATCCAGCTCCGGCCGAAATTCGTGGTCCTGCGGATCCTCCCTACTTCGCCCACCGCGAATCCGTTCATTGCGTCGGCAAAGTCAATCGCATTCAGTCGTACGAGGGCACCGGAGGAGCCCTGCGTCCAGGTCGATCCCCGGTTGGTGCTCTTATAAATGTATCCCGAATCGGCCACGATGTACGCGGTATCCCGGTCCACCATGTGCACGCCGTTGAATGTGAGATCCTCATTGAGCCGCGTCGAGGTGCGGGACCCGATGCTTTGATTGACATGTGAGACCACGACCGTGCCCTGGTCGCCCACCATGATCGATGTGTGCGCGCTGAGGCTGACGCCGGCCCCATGGACCGCGCGGAGGGTCTGACTTATGAGACGGTTCATTCCCCAGGCGACACCTCCTGAGGATTCAAATGAGAAGCCTTCGGAGCCTGCCACGTTCAATGCCCCCGACAGCACTCCGCTGAATGGCGCCGTGACACCGAAAAGATCAGGCTGCGGCAAGAGCTCCTGATTCGACCAGGTGCTTCCCCCATCCGAGGTCCGCAGCACAGTGCCCGAATTGCCGACGATAACAACCCGCTTCGGATCGACAACCGACATTCCGAAGAATTGAACCGCCCTGGTTGTCCCGTAGCTCCCCCGGCTCCATGTCAGCCCACCATCCGACGTCCGCAAAAAGTCGACGGGGATGTTGAAATTCCCGCTGTTGCCAAAGGCAAAGCCATTCGACGCATCGAGCATTCTTATCTTCAGCAAAGAGACAATGGAAGACTCGACGACCGCCGGCAGCCAGTTCAGCCCCCCGTCAGTGGTGCGCAGGATCGTCCCATTACCGCCGGAGATGAAACCTATTGTATTGTTCAGGAAGGAGATCGAGTTGAGGTCTTGCAGTGTTCCCGAGAGATGCCGCGTCCATGACGAACCGCCGTTGGTCGTTCGAAGGATAATGCCTGCTTCGCCAACGATGATCCCGTTGTCCTCTGACGTAAACCAAACGCTCCGCAGCCTGTTCGTAACATTGCTCACCTGTGTAGTCCAGTCACTTCCGCCGTTGGTGGTCCGGTAGATGCTGCCATTGGCCCCGACGATGGTCCCTCGCTGATTGTCGACGAAGTACATCCCCTCCATCGGCTCTCCGGGTCCTGCCGACTTCACCCAGCTGGCTCCGGCATTCGTCGTATGATAGATCGACGAGCCCAGGATGAAGCCGCGATTGGCATCGGCAAAGTACGCGCTTCTCAACATCTCTGTGGTGCCAAGGTCATGAAACGACCAGGACGTCCCGCCGTTCACCGTTCTGAATACAAGACCTTGATTCCCTACCGCGATACCGACCGATGCATTGGCGAAGGCAACGTCTCTAAGCACCTCCGGCCGGTAGTCGGCGACCACACTCCATGACTGTCCTGTAACGTCACCAATCAGGCCCAGATTCAAACAGAAAACTGCAAAGAGCCGCTTCATTCATCCCTCCCCGGAGAACAGCGCTAAATGAATCATTCAACGGGGGGAATGTCTCAATGGTTCCGCAATAAACAATTTGCTTGCGTCAAAACTGGCGATTTTTGGGAAAATTCAAGTGATTACAACGAAATCTTTTCCCGCATTCCATATGAAGAGATGTTTGAGGTCTGACGTCTGAGCTCTGACGTGTTCCCCTTAGAAGATCGTGTGTTGCCGTGGCTGGAAGGGCGGGGGACGGAGCATTGGATTGCGGGAGTATGCCGATGTTTCGCTTGACATTCCACAATGCATAGCGTAACATAGCCCCCAAACATTCCTCTCTTTCACCTCGACAACCAGGGTGCCCGTGATGAAACCAACACGCCGCCTTCGTTCGCCTCTTTATAGTTTACTGCTGTTTGTCTGTCTGCTGTTACTCCTTCCCTCGTCCAATCGCCTCTCGGCCCAGGATGATGAATATCAGGAATGGCTCAAGAAGCAGGAGCTCGAATATGGAGACTTTGAGGAACAACAGGACAAGGAGTTTCTTGAGTTTCTGAAGAAGGAATGGAAACTGACGGACCTGGAGCCGGCGAAGCCGCTTTATGCGAAGCCCAAGCCGGACGTCGCTCCGGCATTCCGAAAAGGGCCTCCGCCGGCCGAACCAAAGGTGAGCGGCAAACCGGTGATCGTCCCGAAACCGGTTCCCCCTGTCAGCACAAAACCTCCCGTTCCAACACCACCGGCTCAACCGCAAGCGGAGAAGTTCACCTCCACTGCCAGGTTGAGCTTCTTCGGTATTGCTATCGAAATGCGGCATGCCCCGCTCAAGGCGAAGCTCGGCACACCCCTCTCGGAACAGTCGATCCATGATTTCTGGAAGAGCCTCAATGATTCGCACAACGAGGTGCTGGTCGAGCAATCGCTCTGGTGGAAGAAGGAGATGCGGCTGAACGACTGGGGATACTGTCTGCTGCTCAAGAGAGCCGCCGATGAGCTTTTTCCGAAAAAGGAAAATGAATCGGTGCTGCTCACCTGGTACCTGCTCATGAAGTCCGGGTACGACGCCCGGGTCGGATTCAACGGGGGAAGAGCCTATCTGCTCATTCCTGCAACAACATCGCTCTTCGGCCTGCCGTATTTTTCTTTCACCGGGTCTTCGCATCGCTACTACGCGCTGAACCTGGCAACAGACCCTGGCCAACTTCCCGGATCGGTCAGCACCTATGAAGGGACCTATCCCGGTGCTTCAAAGCTCTTTGATTTCTCGCTGAAGACGCTCCCGCGCCTGGGGAGCAGGCCGGTCCCCAGAAAGATCCGGTTCACGTTCGAGCAGGAGATCCGGTCGATCTCCGTCACGGTGGACCAGAACCTGGCCGACTTTCTCCGGCAATATCCGCAGACGCCTTTCGATGTGTACTTCAACGCACCTGTTTCGGCAGCAACTGCGCATGACCTGGTAGAGGGACTTACGCCGCTGGTCAAGGGGAAGTCGGAGGTGGAGGCGGTAAACATTCTTTTGCGCTTCGTGCAGACGGCGTTCAAGTACAAGACCGACCAGGAGAACTTCGGCAGAGAGAAGCCTCTGTTTGTGGATGAGACATTGGTGTATGACGCATCGGACTGTGAGGACCGAGCCGTGCTCTTCAGTTTCCTGGTGAAGAGTCTGACCGGCCTCCCCGTGGTTGGTTTGAATTATCCCGGGCACATGGCGACGGGAGTGAAGTTCAGCACGGACGCGGGAGGCGACGCGGTGCGAGTGGAGGGTGTTCGTTATACGGTGTGTGATCCCACATTCGTGTTTGCGGATGCAGGCAGAACGATGGACGAGTTTAGAGGCAAAGAGCCGCGAGTAATAGCTGGCAAATAGTAGTTGGTTGTTAGTTGCTGGTAGTTAGAAATGATGAATACGGACCAACTGCCAGCAACTAGCACCGCTCATAGGAATTCATCTACGCAGAATGAACACGGACAAGGATTCAATTTTTGCGCATTCAACAGCTGTGTTCATCTGTGGCAATCTTTTTACCGGAGCAGCAAGGTCACCGGCTTGTTCGCCCCGCACACGATCGAAAACTGGCTATTCGCAACCGCGATCGCACTCCCTGTTTTCCGCCCACGCAGATCTACGGGTGTCGCGCGGCGGAACGTGCTCCCTTTGGGTAGCGTGATCCTGCATTTCACTGTGCGACCAGCCGTTTCCCAGACCCTCAAGAGAACTCCTTTCCCGTGTTCAGCCGACCCGAATGCCGTCACCGCCACATTCTTTTCGGAAACCTCCACTCCCGCATGCACGAGCGCACGAGTCCCCGCAGGACCCGAAGCCATCGTTGCATACATGGGCGTCATGAGATCCTCCGCCGGAACAACCAGGCTTGCTGCCGGCTCGTACTTCTCGAACGGCCAGACAAAAAAGTGAGCTGACCAGGATCCTTCAATCCACTCCGTAAAATTCGTGCTCCACTGGTTGTTGAACAGATTGAAGAACACGTTGGCACGGCGAGGGATGAAATCTCCCGTCCAGGTCCAGAGCCCGGGACGGTCGAGGCTCACCGCGGGCGCGTCCGGCGAGGCTACGGCAAAACCGGCGCCACTCTTATTATAGACTGCAACACCGTGACGCGCAATATAATAGTCAAGGTTGCTCCCCTTCACGAAATCCTTCGCGGGATCAGCGATGCCGCCTAGCCTGCCGACACGAAACTCGGGATTGTCGATGTCAAAGGGGAACGCGATCCACCCTGCCTCCGGCCACGGATCTGCCTGCTTGGACTGGATGCTAACGGTGATTCCCAGGGCGGGGCTCCCGGCCTGCAACGTATAGATGAGCGTATACGAATGCGGAATTCTCTCCGATGCTCCGAAGAGGACAACCGCCTCAACACGGTTTCCTGAAGCTTCCCACCGGAGAACGGGGTCTGATCCGGAGGCCGTGTATCCGGGACGACCGTCCAGATTGGGCCGCCCAAGCTCCGCGGGCGCCCAGTCCCACCCTCCTTTGATGTAGGCCTTCGCGTAGGCGTCTACCTGTTTCTTGTCGAACTTCTGATACACGTACCCGCCAAAGGGCCACGCGCTCTCCGGCGCGTTGAACGAGGTTCCAGGGTGGTTCCTGGATACACCGGCGATCATCTCGCGTCTGGTTGACTTGTCTTTGATGGATATCAGCCTGCCCGTCGCCCCGTCCAGCGTCACGAGCAGAAACTCGTTCTCGAGCGTCCCCTTGCCCGAATCTAGTGCAACAACGGATGGCTTGCCGGCCCGAGGCACATCCGCCGGCACGTAGGTTCGGTATCCCATGCCCGGCACGTCATGGGTTTCAAAGCGATAGACATTGTCTTTGTTTTCCAGGACGACAGGCGCACCGGTTGCGGCATCCTTGAGAGCCAGGATCCCGGAACCCGAATGCGAACGCAATTCGACGATCCCCGACCGGGAATACGGAAGCGGATTGTAGACCACAATCCTCTTCCCTTCCACTTTCACATTTGCCGCGAGCGACGCGAGCTGCTTCTGAAGCGCGGGCACAGTTACCCGGGCCGCCTGAAACACATGATCTCCCTTCTCCTGCCACGAGTGCTCGATCAGATCATATTCACCACGCGCGCGGTGCAGGCGGAAGTCGTCATCGTACCGCCAGATCCCCGAATGCCCGTGGCTCATGGCCATGCCGAACGTGTGTTCGGCAAAGAGCAGCAGGTCTTCGTATGCCGGGTCAATGGCGGGATCGGCAACGGGCCTTCTTCCGGAGAGGAGATCGTTCAGGGTCGATGCCGACTCAACGACGTTCAGGTCCTGCAGCGTACGGCAGTATTGCGCGAAGACTTTCGGCATGGAGAGGTAGCCATGGATCCAGGTATCCGGCATATCCCCCCGGATAACAGGCAACTCGGGCTTTTCCTTCATGATGGCGTTATAGAAATCGGACATACGCCCAACCCTGATGCGCGCATTGGGTGCCAGCTGATGCGCTTTGTGGAGCGTCTCTTTGATGTCATCCAGAGGCGGGGCACCCTGGTTATCATTCGTGTGAATAATGGCCAACCAGGACTTGAACGGCCACCCATCCGGTGGTATCAGATCGGTCCCGTAGTACCCACCCCAGTAGAGCGTCATCAATCGGGAACTGTCAGGTCCCTCCCACCAGAACAGGAGCGGCACCTCGGGGGAACGGGAGGCCGCATTGCATCCCAGGTGGAGGAATTTCACCCCGGCCTGGTTCAATATTGTCGGGAGGATCC
>JAGDMJ010000093.1 GCA_017860555.1 Bacteroidota bacterium | reverse complement strand
TTCGACCTCCGATCAGTTGGCCCGGGCTTTGGCGTCTACTACAGCAAGAACCTCACCCCTGATTCGGCAACCGGGCTGGGAGCCTGGACCGATGGGGAGATCGTTCAGGCAATTCGGGAAGGCATCCGGCGCGACAGGCATGTGCTCTTCCCGCTCATGCCCGTGGATTGGCTGAAGGGGCTTTCCGACCAGGATGTACTCGCTGTGGTGGCATACATTCGCAGTCTTCCGCCTGTGTCCAACCAGGTGCCGGAGCGGGAAGTCTCTTTTGTGGCAAAGGCATTGATGGCCTTCAATGTCATCAAGCCGATTGCCCCGATCACCGCGCCAGTCGTCGCTCCTCCTCCGGGCCGGACGGCAGAGTATGGTAAGTACGTCGCCTCCAATATGGCCGGTTGTGCTGACTGCCATTCACCACGCAATCTGCAGAACGGCGAATTCTATCCGGACAGCCTCTTCGCCGGAGGTAACATCCCCTTTGGGAAGGACGAAGGAGACCCCATCTACGTTTTCGCACGCAACATCAGACCGGATCCGGAAACAGGCATCGGTGGGTGGACCGAAGAGGATTTTCTTCAGGCTGTCACGACAGGAATGCGGCCCGACAGCACGGTCTTGATCCCGCATATGCCGTACGCGTACTACAAATTCCTCTCCGAGGACGACCTCCGGGCGATGTATGCGTACCTGCGCTCCCTTCCGCCGCTCAGGCGAACGGCGCCGCCGCTGGGATTCTCGCCCGAGATGGTGAACGCACAGGGAGCCTCGAGGGGAGCGCTGCTGTTCCGCGCTCGATGCCGTGGATGTCATGGAGATGAGGGAGCCGGCGCTGTTCCCACAAATGTGAAGCTCGCTGAAGTTGCTTCCTCCATGGAGGACGCTGACCTGCGCGATTTCATCGCTTCGGGGCAGATGAATCTCAAAATGCCCGCGTTCGGAAAGACATTGACTGCGGAAGAGCTGGCTGATATTGTCGCCTATCTCCGGTCATGGCAGGCACGCTGATCATCGTTCCATCAACGATTGCACCGGTCGCGAATTATGGGTTGGGCGCAAAAGGAGTTCGCACTGTCGCCAAAGAGGCGGGGATTTCACCTGGTGACCTCTGAGGTGGTGGGACATCTGCCCGAGATCAGCTCGATCAGGAAGGGTGTGCTCCATCTTTTCATAAAGCACACATCGGCGTCACTTACCGTAAATGAAAACGCCGACCCCACGGTGCGAGGGGACATGGAGCGCCATTTCAATCAAGCAGTGCCCGAGAATGCACCGTACTATGAGCACGATACCGAAGGATCCGATGACATACCCGCGCACATCAAGGCATCGATCCTCGGAAGCAGCGTGACGGTCCCCATCAGCGATGGGCAATTGAACCTGGGCACGTGGCAGGGGATTTATCTCTGCGAGCACCGGAACTCCGGTGGCGCAAGAGAGGTTGTCGCAACGATCTTTGGCGATTAAGAGCCGATCAGACGGCTGATCTGGTCCTAGCACCCAGCCGCGATCTTCTTTCCTGCCGGTCTTACCTTCGGCTCCCGGTTCTTATGCTCCTCAATCATCTTCGGAAGAATCACGCTTGCCCGTGCACGGAAGCGATATGTCGCCTCCTCCGCCCGCACCGGTGAGTGCTTCGGAGGCTTGAAGTCGAGGATCACGGATCGGAAGGCGTTCAACCCCTTCGGTCCAGATATCCGATCACAGAAACCCGATTTGTTGAGAGAAGCCGATATTCTCGGGTCGGATGTGATCGTGTATGCCGGAAGATGGAGATCCGGTCCTACGCTATCGTTTTACTTTCCTCTCCCTTTGCCCGACTGCTTAGTCCGAGCATTGCATACAGCGGGCAAAAGCTTATGACACCGGTGCCAATGAGCAGGACAGCCACAATAGCAAGCGTGGTGCCAATGGCACCCGAGATGGTGCCGTTGAGGACGAAAAATGCGACGACGAGACCTGCAATGATGCGCACGATGCGATCAATGTTGCCAACGTTCTTTTTCATGCGGGAAAGACTCCTCGAGTTTTGTTGGTCATGAGATGCATGCCGGCATTGAATCGGGTCAACTTGTTTTGCTATTGATCTGAGGGTTTTGAACTGTATTTCACTGCGTGGGGCTTTTCCGCCTTGCTTTTCCACAAGGTTTCACTTACATATGCGTTTGCATTCTCAGGAACCGCAGAGCGACGAATTCCTGTTGAAATGGATAGATATCCACCAAAGGTATTCGTTCAATTCATGAAGATCATCCGTTCTGTTATCCCAGGGCTGTTGCTTGCCGTCGCATTCTCCGGTAACCCGTTGCAGGCTGCCGACCAGTCGGTGGACTGGAACCGCGTGCATGAGGTGACGGTGCGGGGCGTGAACCTCATCTACGATCTGGAAATGGCGAGGGCCTCCGTCGTCTTTGACACGGTCATTGCCATGGCTCCCGGGGACCCCAGGGGCTACTTCTTCAAGAGCATGGTTCCTTTCTGGACGTACACTCTTCGGAATGAGGAAGCGGACTACGAGCGATTCATGGCGATGTCCGATACCGTGATTGAGATCTGTGAACGACTTGTGGATCAGAATGAAGATGATGCCTCCGCGCGTTTCTTTCTGGGTGGGATCCATGGATACCGGGGAATGGCTGAACAGGTCCACGGATCAATGATGAAGGCGGTGCTGGAAGGCAGAAAAGGGTACTTCGCTCTTGAGGACGCGGTGCATTTGAAGCCGGACCTCTATGACGCGCACATGGGATTTGGACTGTTCCGCTATCTCGTTGCCAAGGTTCCAAGCGGCCTCTCCTGGATTGCCCGGATCGCCGGCTTCGAAGGAGATCTGGAGGGAGGCCTCGAATCGCTTCGCCTCGCCGCAACGAAGGGCACCTACACTCAGAGCGAAGCATCATTTTACCTTTCCCAGTTCCTGTTCAGTGAACATCGCCGTGATCAGGCGTTTGAGTTGATGAGGACGCTCATCAAACGTCATCCCGACAATTCGCTCTTCCTCGTGCTCTATTCTTCATGGCAAATGCGGGAAGGCAACCTGGACGAAGCCCTGGCAGCCATCGACAAGGCTTCGGACGTGAACGCCCGTAAGGCGATCAAATACGGGGAAGAGTTCATTCACAGTACGCGGGCATCTATTGCGTACACCCGTAACGACTTTGCCACGGCTCGGAGAGAATATGATCACTTCCTGGCCAAGCGTTCCAACCGGAACATGGTCCCCAACTTCACTTTTTATCGGATTGCCGTTTCGCGGGAACTCACAGGAGACCGATCGGGTGCCATCGAGGTCTGCAAGATGATGAAAGAAGTGAATGTGGCCGGGCAGCTAAACGAGGGGAATCTCTATCGGAGGGGGGAGGAGCTGGCGGCGCGTCCGTTCACGCCGGCGCACACTGCGCTTATTGTCGCAGGAAACACCCATGGCCGGAAGTTCTACGATTCAGCCCTGGTCTACTATGGCCAGGCACTTGAGAAGTCGGGCCAGGATCCCGACCTTCGGCTCCGGTCGCTCTACGGATTGCAGCAGACGTACTATGACATGGAACGGGATCAGGAGGCAGTGAAAGCCGGTGAAGAGGCGGTGGTCATCCAACCGTTGCGAGAAACATGGGTCGTGCCACACGTCTACCTGAAGCTTGCGCAATCGTATGCGCGGCTCGGACGGCACGATGACGCAGCCCGGGCACTGGACCGCACCGAAGACTTTGACGATTACGATTTTCAGAAATCGCTGGAGAGGCGAGTCGAGGAAGAGCGCGACAAGCTCAAAGGCGTCGCGCAGAATTGAAACGCAGAGGGGGTACAGCTGATTCTCCAAAGTCCTCGGAGAGAGTCTGTCGGGGCATTCACAGGCAAACTCCTCCCTCATGAAGACCGAAACGAATGTGCAAGTATCGGTTGAAAACGATGAGAACAGCATGGATGAACAGCACGCGATCCTGAAGGAAGAGTCCCTCGATCCGGCGGACTGGGACACGTTCCGCACTCTCGGCCACCGGATGGTCGACGATATGATCGATTACTTGCGATCGGTGCGCGATCGTCCGGTGTGGCAGCCGATCCCGGAGGAAGTTTCCGCATCATTCCGGGAGCCTCTTCCGAGATCTCCGGAAAGCATAGACCGGGTCTATGAGGATTTCCGAAGACGCATCTTGCCTTATCCCACCGGAAACATTCATCCGCGCTTCTGGGGCTGGGTCATGGGAAACGGAACAGCGACGGCAATGATGGCTGAGATGCTCGCTGCCGGGATAAACCTGAACCAGGGAGGAGGGGCTCAGGCAGGCGGACTTGTGGAGCGCCAGGTGATCGACTGGTGCAAAGAGATGCTCGGTTTTCCCCGGGAAGCGAGCGGGATTCTGGTCAGCGGCGGATCAATGGCGAACCTCACGGGGCTGGCCGTTGCAAGGAACAGCCTGGCCGGCTTCAACATCCGCAGGGAAGGCCTGTGTGGCGGGCAAATGCTCCGTATCTATGGCTCGACGGAGGTGCATAGCTCGGTCACCAAAGCCGCCGAACTGCTCGGGCTCGGGCAAAAGGGGCTCTGCCTGATCCCGGTCCGAGAGGATTTCACGATTGATGTCTCGGCGCTTCGGCACGCCATTCGCGAGGATCAGGCCAGTGGTGTCCGGCCGCTCTGTGTCGTGGGGTGCGCAGGCACAGTGAATACCGGCGCCATTGATCCGCTCGAGGCGCTTGCCGACATCTGCCAGGAAGAGAAGGTCTGGTTTCATGTTGATGGGGCCTTTGGCGCACTGGCATATCTCGCGCCGGAATTGCGTCCTCTTCTCACAGGGATGGAGCGAGCAGATTCCATTGCGTTTGATATGCACAAATGGATGTACCTTCCTTATGAAGTAGGGTGCACGCTGGTACGCGATCCGGAGGCCCACCGTCTTGCTTTTACCCTGACACCGGAGTATCTCGAGCACACGACACGCGGGATACCCGGCAGCGATCTCTGGTTCAGCGACTATGGCGTTCAGCTGAGCAGGGGCTTCAGAGCACTGAAGGTCTGGATGAGCCTGAAAGAGCATGGCATCGATGCATTTGGCAGACTCGTCCGGCAGAATGTCGAGCAGGCGCGTTATCTGGAAAAGCTGGTGAACGAGCACGAGGAGCTTGAACTCATTGTTCCCGCCTCTCTTAACATTGTCTGTTTTCGATACAGGGGATCGCTCACCGATCCTGTCGCACTGGATGCTCTGAACAAGGAATTGTTGCTCCGGCTCCACGAAAGCGGAGTTGCCGCGCCTTCCTATACTGTCGTCCATGGAAAGTACGCTCTCCGAACGTGCATTACCAATCACCGGAGCCGACGGGAGGACTTCGAGCTCTTCATTGAAGCGGTGTTGCGCGTCGGGCGAGAGATCACGGGGAGTCTAGATGCTGACTCCTCAGCCACGGATGCACACAGATGAGGATATGGGTTCACCGATACCCACAGATGTGTGATAAACACAGATCTTGTAGGTCGGATCTCCCCGTCCTTTCGGACGAGGCTCGTCCCGATCCTATGAATCGGGACGGCAGACCCGACCCAACCGAGTGGACGGGACAGGAGTCCCGTCCCACGCAACAGCACTACCCCCCTCTTTTCCCCAGCCTCCTCCTCAGCACCTTCAACGCATGGTTAATCTGGTTTTCTACGGTCTTCGGGCTGATGTCGAGAAGCTCCGCAATCTCCCGGTTTGTCTTTCCTTCAAACCTGCTCAGAAGAAATACCGTGCGGCACTTCTCGCCAAGTTCTTCGTTGATCACTCCGGCGAGTACATCCTCGAGCATTGACAGCTGCAGCGCTTCGTGAGGATCGTCTCCTTCTGACAATGGCGGCTGTGGGACCTCGCCTTCCAGGCGCTCCCGTACTTTTCTGTGCCTGACCATATCGCGCACGAGATTACCGCTTACTTTCAGGGCGAGTGCAAGAAAACTCTGATGCGGCCGGAGGGTTCCGCGATGCTCCCAGATTCTGGCAAAGGTCTCCTGGACGATGTCGTGCGAGACATCAGCCTGCCGCGTGTGGAAGAGGGCCTGCCGGAAAAGGATCGGCTGATAACGGTCAAAGAGAACCCGGAAGGCCTCCTCGTCAGAGTCCCTGACTCGCCCCATAAGTTGCATATCTGAGGTCTGCTCTTCCACGCTGTCCCATCATTATAGTGTGTGCAAAATAGGAACTCCATGCTACACCTGCAACACCGGGCACAAAGGGGTCCGGGTAGCCACGGCGGTGATTTCCCGCTTTTCGGGATCCATGTCGCTGGAGCGTTGTTGAACTCGGGGGAAAAGCGGCGTAGCCGGATAGGGGTTCAGGCCGGAGTAGTCGTTAATAGAATAAAAGGGTGCAGGAACATCGGCGCGCCAGCCAGGAGGTCTTACGATGGTCCATTTCTCACAATTCACGGATTGGTTCAGACGGCGTCGGAATTTTCCAGGGGATCTGCCGCCGGATTCTCCCGTCCTGCAGAATATTCTCGATGCCCAGGCCCGACGGCTGCGCGAGGTAGATCCGGACACTACGCGGCAATGGCAATTCTTGAACCTCGTTCTGCGACGCGGCTCGTCGCCGGAAAGGAAGCGGAGTGTGCCCGGAGCCTTCCGGCTTCTCAATCCCGCGGTTTCATTTGGCGGTATCGCAGTCATTGCGGTGATCGTGGCCGGCGTGATCTGGATGAACCGAAGCTCACTGTTGACCTACGTAACAGGGAGAGGGGAGCAGTCGTCCATCATTCTCCCTGACAGCAGCCAGGTGGTCCTCAACCACACCTCGACGCTTGTCGTGGAGAGCCGGCCTTTTGATGACACGCGGCATGTGTCGCTCACAGGAGAGGCGTACTTCCACGCGCGAAAGAACGGATCGCCGTTTGTGGTCTCGACGGATGTGGGAACGGTGCAGGTGCTTGGGACGGAGTTCGATGTGCGCATACGCGGGGGGCAATTGGTCGTCGGCGTTCTCAGTGGAAGCGTGAAGGTGACTGCCCGGAGAGACGGCAGGGACAGCTCCGTGGTATTGATGGCGGGACAAATCACGACGTGTATGGCGGACAAATATCCCGCTTCGCCCGGGCAGCTCCCGTTCGCCGACTATCCTGGCTGGACAAAGGGAAAATTGCTCTTCTACAAGACGAGCGTCTCGGCGGTCTGCGAGGAAATCGAATCGCAGTTTGACGTGCAGGTCATCCTCGAAAACCCGCACACAGGAATTGAGACCATCACCGGGGCCATCGATGGGCGTTCGGCGGCAATAGCCCTTGCCGCTTTGTCGAACCTGACAGGCAATAAGCTTCGGCATGAAAACAACAGATTCACTCTTTATTAGCATCAGCCTCTTGCTGGCGATCGGCACTGTGAGCTCTGCCGGTGCACAGGAGCGGGAGGGGACTCGGAGCTTCAATTTCGTGGATGCAGACCTCCGATCTGCGCTTGACTCCCTCATGCGCTGGTATTCCGTTTCGATCGTCTACCTTGACCGGGATGTTGACGAGAAGCGAGCATATGCCTCATGCTCGGCTTGCAGCTTCGACGACGCTCTGAACAGCATTCTTGAAGGCACCTCCCTTACATGGATCAGAACGGGAAACCAGGTGATCCTGAAGGAGATCCCCAGCGAGCCTTCCCGTCCCATGGCCACACTCTGTGGCAGCGTGTCAGATTCGTTAACGGGAGAATGGATCGCCAGTGCGATGGTGATCGCCAGGAGGAGTACGGACGAGCCGCCGCCGGCGGTCCAGCGATGGTGCCCGACGAATCCGTACGGGTTCTATTCCCTTCGCAACCTTGTTCCCGGAGAATACACGATCACGGTGCGGGCCGTGGGCTACAAACCGGCGGAACTGTCCACCGTCGTGCCGCCAGTTGGACCACTCTGGCTGGACATGAGGCTGGTGCCGGATGCCATCACCATGCAGGAAGTGACCGTGGAGGCATATCGCTCCACATTGACATCAGCGGGTACTTTCTCCCGGGGAATCTATATCCGGTCCGGACCGTCAGACCAGAATCAGTACTTTCTTGACGGAGCGAGGATCTACAATCCTGCGCACTTTGGAGGAGTGCTGAGCTCGATCAGCGATGAGGCGCTGAACGATGTGCAGGAGATGGTGGATGGGATGCCGCCCAGCTATGGCGGCAGGATCGGCGGTATCCTGGATCTCTCCATGAGGGATGGGATGATGGAGCGCCTCTCCGGATCCGCCGGAACCGGATCGCTGGGCTCACGCATGTCGCTGGAAGGTCCGCTCGGTGCATCCACCGGGTTCCTCATATCCGGCCGGAGGGCATACCCGGACGCGCTGGTGCCATTCCTGGGTGCGGACGGCACGCCCAGTCGACTGGGTTCGTCCGAGGTCACGGCCAAACTGAGCCATCGGCTTTCCTCCAGCAGCCGACTCTTTTTCAGCGGATATTGGGGAAGCGATTCCTACGATAACCAGGTCGAGGGAGAAGGGATGAGGCTCAACAACAACTTTGGGTGGGAAAACGGTATGGCAAATCTGCGATGGATCGGGATCGCGTCGCCATCTCTCTTCCTCAACGCCTCTGTTTCGTTCTCCCGATACGGTTTTGCGCTCGAGCATGCATTGGCCGACGATCCGTTCCTCTCACCGGAGACATCGCTCTCTTCGGATTATGCTGTCGAGGATGTCACCCTGCGTGCCCAGGCGGAGCATTACTACGACGAAGAGCATACCGTGCTGGGAGGCGTGGAACTGACCCACCACACAATGAGTGGGAACATCAGCACATTCTCGAGCCAGATCGCGCCCATGGCGCAAGAAACCTCCCCGATATGGGAGTTATCGATCTATCTGCAGGACCAATGGAGGATCATGCCGGGCGTTATGGCTGAACTCGGAGCACGGGCCACGACCTTCACCGGGGAGAAGGGCTCGTTCTCGGCCGTCGACCCTCGGTTTGCTCTTCTTGTTTCGCTGAGTAGCGAGGCTCGATTGTACGGCACCGTCACCTCCGTCAATCAATTCGTCCATCCGTACAGGAACAGCGGCATCTTTCTCTTCTACCCGGCGAACTTCTGGTATCCCTCAACGGAAAAGGTCCACCCCACTACATCGCTCCAGATGACGTTGGGCGTCGAGAGGAGTTTTGGAGACGAGAGGTATCTTCTCTCCGTCGAGGCATTCTATCGGATGACGAACAATCTGCACGAATTCCTGGCCGATTCAGCCCTCAGGCCCCTTGCCGATCTGAGCGAGAATGCGTATTTCGGCAGGGGAAAGTCCTACGGAATCGGCCTGAAACTCCGGAAGCGTATAGGGAGCTTGACCGGTTCGATCGGGTACATCTATGCCTGGGAGCAAAACACGTTTTCAGAATTGAATGCCGGCCAACCGTTTGTTCCCAGATTCAGCAGGCGGCATGAAATGCAATTGGATGCACGGTTTGATACGGGTGAGGCCTGGGCTTTTGGCGCACTCTGCGTCCTGGCCTTCACACAATCCTGGCAACCTGCGTCAAATGCTTCTCCAGAGTTAGAAGACGCCAGGTTCGGTCCAGGTTCCGAAGGGCCGAGTCCCGCGCTTTCGCTCTTTGATCTCAGCCAGAACCGGTTTCCCGGATTTCAGAGACTTGAGATGAATGTAACCCGGAGG
>JAGDMJ010000092.1 GCA_017860555.1 Bacteroidota bacterium | reverse complement strand
GCTGATCCGCTGCTCGCGCAACCGGCCCTTTGCGTCCACACAAATGTTCTTCGGGTCGAGCTTTTCCGGGCAGGCGAAGAGCGTGCAGATATTGCACTCGCAGCAATATGCCGCCCAGAGGCTGATCCGGTCCCGCTCGGCTCCCGTCATCATCAGCGAGCGCATGACCTTGTGCGGCTCGATCGGGTAGCCAAGAATGTAGCGCGGGCACAACTCGGTGCAGAGCGAACACTGGTCACACGTGCTATGGCCGATGCGGGTATACTGCGGCTTGGGGGCGCCTTTTCGCTCCACAAGGGGATGGTCCGGGGGAAGCGCGATCAGGCCGCCGGTGGTCTTCGTCACAGGCAGCGAAAGATCCGTTTCCATTCCACCCATCATCAGGCCGCCTGTAAAGACCACCGGGTTTTTCACCGTCAGGCCCCCCGCCAGATCGATGCAATCGCGGAAGCTCGTTCCCACGGGGACCACGACCGTCACGGCTTCCCTGACGGCACCGGTCACTGTGATGTATTTCTCGGTCACCGGCACACCCTCCGCTGACCGGGCAATATTGACGATGGTCTCGACGTTGTCAACCACCACACCAACCTGCAGCGGAATGCCGCCGGGAGGGATCCGCCTCCCGGTGATATCGTAAACAAGGATGTACTCGTCGCCCGCCGGGTAGACGTCTTCCATCACATGCGTCGCGAAGCCGAGCTTCGCCGCAGCCGGCTGCAGCGACTTCATCAGGTCCGAGTTCTTGCGCTTGATGGCAATGGTGACCCTGTCGGCGCCAGTGATCTGCTTCATGATCGACAGGCCGGCGAGCATGCGCTCCTGCTCCTGTATCATGACCTCCCGGTCTTTGTACATCAGGGGTTCGCACTCGGCGCCGTTGGCAATGATATGTTCTACCGATGCATCCAGCTTTTTGTACGTCGGGAATCCCGCGCCTCCTGCCCCGACTACGCCGGCAGAGCGGATGCGAGAAAGTATTTGGGTTCGGTCAGAGTCCATAGGAAGCTATTGCCAACGGTGTCAGAAATAAGGGTTCCGACGGGAGCACGATCTCTTTGCCAGGAAATTCCCGGCGGAACAATTCTTCGACTCCCGGAAAACAACAGGTCCCGCCCGTCAGGTAAATCGCAGGCACGTCAAAGGTGGCAATGTGCGTGCGCACGATATCCGTCATCTTCTCGAAGACCGGCATGGCGATGGCCTGCAGTTGAGGCGAAGCAGTGCTGCGCTTCAGGATTTCCGCCTCTTCAAAAGGAATATGGCGGTTTCCGGCGATCGTCAGCGTCACATGTCGCCCACCGGTCGGTTCGTCCGCGGTCTTCACGATGCGCCCTTCAAGCACCACAGAGATCCCGGTGGTGCCCCCGCCAATATCGACAACGGCTCCTTCCTCGATGTTCAGGAGCATGGCGACACTGGAAGGTTCATCGACCACAGCATCCACCCGCAACCCGGCCGCCTGGAGTACGTTGATCGAACTGTAGGGATCGGTTCCTGGGGGATAGGCGGCCACGGCGCTGGTGATTTCTCGGCCGATCCGGTGCCTCATCTGCGCCATCAACCTCTTGACAATCTCGATCGCCCCCCAGTAGTCCAGCACAACTCCGTCACGCACCACATCTGCCCACTCCAGAAAAGCGCCAACCGGCTCTCCCGCATGATCGACCGCGAGCGCCACCACATCGGCAGTCCCAAGATCGATCCCAACTCGGAGCGGTCCTTCAGTACGCAGCGGGATCTCGTCGTTGACCATGGCCCGGATGCGCCGGAGACGCTCATCGATGACTGCTCTGTAGCCTTTGTCCACAAAAAACTCTGCCTGACTATTTCAATGACCTGTGCTTGATCGGAAACGCCGATGGAGGCCGAGCAGCCCGTCCTCCGTGATCACACGCTACACGATTCGGAAATGGTCGACCAGCACGCACCGTCTCAGCCTCACGAATGTCCGGGCACAGGTAACGCCCTCGCCGGTGGGCGTGGAAATCGTCATCGTGGTCCAGCCTTCCCCGCCAAAGCCGAGGCCGGCCAGGCAGGATCCATTCTTCACAAACACGCTCGTGTTGATTTCAGTTGCCATCCGGTGGAGATTATCCAGATTGCGGGAGTGCATCGCCGCGGTATGACGGTACCCGTGTTCCAGTTCGATAGCCACGTCGATTGCCATATTGGCGTTCGGCACGCGGATGAGCGGGATGATAGGCATCATCAGCTCCAGCTGGGCGAAGGGGTGGCCCTTGTCTGTTTCCACGAATAGCAGTCGGGTGGCGTCCGGAATCGTCAGCCCGATCTCCCGCGCAAAAAGGACCGCATCCTTTCCGATCCACTTCTTGTTGGGGGTGGGCTTCGGGCCCGGATAGTTGTTCAGGACAATCCTCGCGATCTCCTCTCCCTGGCTCGGCGTGAGCTCATAGGCGCCTTTGCCGGCCATTGCCTCCTTCAGGCGGTCGGCAATGCTGTCGACGGCGATGATCTCTTTTTCGTCCGCGCATACAATATTGTTGTCGAATGACGCTCCGGCAACAATGCAATGCGCCGCGCGTTCAACGTCAGCCGTCTCATCGACCACGACCGGAGGATTTCCGGCACCTGCGGCAATGAGCCGCTTGTCGGTCAACCTCCGCGCCTCGCGCACAACGCCTTCTCCCCCGGTCACCACCAGAAGCCCGATGCCGGGATACCGGAAGAGTTGCTGCGCCATTTCGATGCTTGGCTCGGCCACGGTTGTGATCAACCCGGCAGGGCCTCCGGCCGCGATGATCGCGTCATTCATGACGGCAATGGCCCGCTGCGAAACACGTTTCGCCCCCGGATGAGGGGCGAAGACCACCGCATTCCCGGCGGCTATCATGCTGATGGAGTTGTTGATGATGGTGGCCGCGGGGTTTGTTGACGGGGTAACCGACGCGATCACTCCCCAGGGAGCGTTTTCGATCAGCGTCAGGCCATGGTCGCCGGACAGCGCCTCCGGCGCAAGCATCTCAATGCCGGGAGTCTTTTCGGCCTGGGACCTGTTCTTCTGGACCTTGTCCTCGACTCTTCCCATGCCTGTTTCCTCGACGGCCAACTCCGCCAGCTCCTGCGCGTGGTCGACACCGGCCGACCGGATCGCGGCAAGAATCTTGCCGCGGAACTCCAGGTTGCCGATCTTCCGCTGGGCTTCATGTGCCGCCCGCACGGCTTCATCCAGGCTCCCATAGATCCCGGTTGGAAGCTGATGATCCCCGTTCGCAGAGGGTGATGGCGATTTGCCAAGACGTTGCACGACGACCTCGACGATCCTGGCAACGTCTTGTTGCGACAGTTCCATCTCTTATCTCCTTATGCCCGGAACCGCTCTTGTGGGCGCCAGCTCCGACTACAAGATTTCGCCGGTCACTTTGATCGGGAAAACGCTTTCCAGGTCGCCGTGGGGCCGGGGGATCACATGCACCGAGACCAGCTCGCCGATCTTCTGGGCTGCAGCCGCACCGGCGTCCGTTGCCGCCTTGCAGGCAGCGACATCGCCACGCACCAGGGCGGTTACGTACCCGCCGCCGATCTGCTGAAACGCCACCAGCTTCACTCTCGCGGCTTTTACCATTGCATCCGAAGCCTCGATCAGGCTGACAAGGCCCTTCGTTTCGATCATCCCTAACGCATCCATGAATTGCTCTCCTGTAAGATTATGGTTCAAGAACACCGGTCATCTTGATTGGAAATACTGTTTCCAGGTCCGCGTGCGGCCTTGGAATAACGTGGACGGAGACCAGCTCGCCGATCTTCTGAGCCGCTGCCGCCCCTGCGTCGGTCGCCGCCTTGCAGGCCGCCACATCGCCGCGGACCATCGCCGTGACATACCCGCCGCCGATCTGCTGGAAGGCCACCAGTTTCACCCGGGCGGCCTTTACCATGGCGTCCGATGCCTCGATCAAACTGACGAGACCTTTCGTTTCGATCATGCCAAGTGCTTCCATTCGTTGTCTCCTCTGGTTGGTTTAGGTGAATCCTTTTTTTGTTCTGCAATTCTGTTCATGCGCTTCAACATTTCCTTTGCAAGCTGCCGGTATTCCTCACTCCCGCGGGCTCGCGGGGCATAGAGTAAGACCGGCAGCCGGGCCTGGAATGCTTCGATCAACTTACTGTTCACGCCGATGACCGTTCTGAACATCTGGCTGCCAAGCCGCTGCCGCAAAAGATCAAGGACTTTCCCCGCAACCGCACTACGTCGATCAAAGTGGGTCCCGAAAAAACCCAGGAGCTTCAAACTCGGGTTGAGCCTGCGCCGGGCTTTGTCAACAACCTCAAGCGTCAGGTCCAGACCAGGCAGCGACAGGTACTGCGTTTGTATCGGCACAACAGCAAAGTCCGCAAGGGAAAGCGCGTTGAACGCGAGCGAGCCCATGTTGGGCGGACAGTCGCATATGACGAACCGGAACTTCTCCGGAATGTCCTTCCTGTTCAGAAAGAATTCCACCCCATCGCCCTGCTGCACCTCCTCGTAGAACTCCCCCAGCGATGGTTCAGACGGAAGACAGGAGAGCCCGCTCACAGTTGTCGCGTGAATATGCTCTCCCAGACGCCCGTCCCGTACGATCAGATAATCGCAAAGGGTCGACGCGGAATTGGCTGCCGGATCGAAACCCAGATGCAACGATGAACCGGCAGACGGGTCAAAATCCACGAGCAGGGTTTCATGCCCCATGCGCGCGAACCATGCAGCGAGGTTCACGGCGCTCGTAGTCTTCCCCACTCCCCCCTTGTTATTGATGACGGCCAGAACGTGCATAGTATTTCCGGTGCACCTTTTCCACAGTGCCGCCGTCCATGAGTTTCTTGATCGACGACAGGACGCTCGCTCTTTCCATGCCGAGTGTCTGACAGATCTCCTCACAGGCCATGCCGTCCGAGCGGCCGGAGAGGAGGTTCAGGACATCACCTTCGGCAGGTAGTTTTGCCGTCGGAGCAGCTTTGAGTTCTCTGGCGACCTTTGACCCGGATCCCCCACTGCCTCCGGATGCCGGAAGCAGAGGTACCGGTTCATGTCCCAGCATGACCTTTACAAGAGCCTCCGTGTCCCCGTCGGGGCGTGCGATCACGTGCGCGGCAACGAGTTCACCCACGCGAACAGCTGCGCTTCGTCCGGCTTCCACCGCCGCCTGGCATGATGCCAGATCACCCTCGCACACTACCGTGACGAGGCCTGCTCCAATGCCCTGCCGGCTCACCAGACGGACGTTCGCCGCCTTGGCCATCGCGTCAGCGGCTTCGATGGCTCCGACCAGGCCTTTGGTCTCAATGAATCCGTATGACTGGGAATTCATGTACGGTCAGATATCTACTGATTGCATTCTTGAGTTGTGACCGGTTTGCGGCGCACCCCGGGACGCACTCCATCAATGGAGAAAAAACTGAAAAACGCAGGGGTGTCAATGTACAGGCACTACTCCGAAGAGGAGATGAAAGCGAGTATGCCTTTTCGGATGAAATTCGGAAGTAATAACGAAAGAAACTAATTGAAATATCGAGATTTAGAGGGACTAAAGCAACCCAGGCTTGTAAAGCCTGCAATGGCAATCTCCTTTCCGGAACAGTCAGAAGTCCGGACCAGCCAGGGCGGCGTCTCTGAGCAACATTCAGCGAGTTAATTTGGCAATCTTCTCCGGATCCTGGTTCATTGGAAGTGTAGCTCTCTGCGGGAAAAGGTCTGCGGTGAGCTTGAGTGGGGAAAAAGACACTCAGAAGCCAGACGTCAGACGCCTGACTTCTGAAGTGACGTCAGCGATTGGCGCCAAGGGCTTTCACGACTTTTATCGCGATCTCGGCACCAACTCGTTCCTGTGCCTCCACCGTAGAGCCGCCGATGTGCGGCGAGACGCTCACGCGGGGATGGTTGATTAAGGCTTTTTCAGCGTCGGTCGGGGGTTCATGCTCGAATACGTCCAACGCTGCGGCGGCGACCTTCCCGCTTTCCAGAGCCTCAAGCAAGGCGGCCTGATTCACCACTCCTCCCCGGGCACAATTCACGATCACCACCCCCTTTTTCATCATATCGAGTTCAGCCTTTCCAATCGTCGGGCCATGCTGTTTGTCCAGCGGCACATGAAGCGTGATGAAATCGGAAGTCGCAAGAAGTTTTTCGCGCGTGGTGATCTCGACGATGAAGTCCATCGGGGCAAAGGGAGGATCAAAGGCCAGCACATGCATTCCCATGCCGAGGGCCCGGCGGGCGACCTCCTTGCCAATGTTGCCCAGCCCGATGATGCCAAGCGTTTTCTTGTAAAGCTCGATCCCTTTGCCATACTCCTTCTTGGGCCACTTACCCTGCCGCATCTCCATGCTGCTCAGGTGCAGGAACCTGCTCACCGTCAGCATGTGGGCAATGGTGAGTTCGGCAACCGAGATCGCGGATGCTCCCGGCGTGTTGAGCACCATGATGTTCTTGTCCTCCGCATGCTTCACGTCGATGTTATCCACACCAACGCCGCCGCGGGCGATGACTCTGAGATTCTTTCCCGCATCGATCACTTCTTTGGTTACTTTGGTGGCCGATCGTACTAAGATGCAGTCATAGTCGGCAATCTGGGTGATCAAGTCTTGAGGGGACAGCGCCTTCTGACAGACGTCAAACCCGGCATCGGCCAGAATCTTAGCGCCTTCCGGCGATATACCGTCAGTTATAAGGACTTTCATGAAAGGACCTCCGTTGACAGAATTGAGAGGGGGGATGTTTAAAGATAACAAATTGCCCCGACATCATCAATTTGATCGCCATAAGCTCTGCTGAAGCGAGGAGACCCAACAAACGCCAGAATGCAGACGTGAGACGTCAGACGTCCGATATGGTTCCAGGATGGAAGGCGTGCATTGCAGGAGCCCCTCCGCCGGGCGCTCAGAAACTCCCGAATTTCAAAGCAAGATTGATGGAGGCGCCCGAGAGATCCTCATTCGTCAATCCGAACATGTTCGTGCCGCTCACGAACCGGTAGCTCCCTCCGGCATTGACACGGAAAAAGCTTGTGACGTTCACTTCCACGTTTACCGATGGTTCCAGAACAAACAACCCATCTTTCTGACTCTCGTAGCCATGCGTGAAATCGTTGAAGTCGTCCCAGTAGTCTTGCATCGACACCTCACCGCCGCCGATGAGCAGAGTAACGGTCGAGTGCACAACGGATTTGGGGCTGAAGATGAACTCCAGTATCCCTCCGCCGTATCCGAATTGCATCCGTCGGTCTTCCGGGGTATTGGTCGTTCCCGAAGCCGGGTGGATCAGGTGGCGCGTAGCGAGCCCATATCCTCCACCCCCGATCATGAATGCGTGATTGATCAGCCACCCACCATACCCTCCTACCATGACGCCGAACTCCCCCTTT
This sequence comes from Bacteroidota bacterium, assembly GCA_017860555.1. GTDB lineage: Bacteria > Bacteroidota > Ignavibacteria > UBA10030 > UBA6906 > JAGDMJ01. The sequence continues at coordinate 2,331 of JAGDMJ010000092.1, read as the reverse complement.
ACGTTCGTGAACTTCACGACGGGGGCTCCGTATCCCCCGCTTTCAAAACCGCCCCCCAGCAGCGTTTCTTCGTCCTGTGCGTGAACAGCTCCGGCAATGAGGAAGAGGAACGCAATCAGGGTGAAATATCTGATGCATGCCATTGGGTTTTTCCTCCAGAATAGGTTCACCTCTGGAATACGGACACAACGTGCCCGGGTTTCACTGGAACTAAAGGTCGAGCTTGAATCGAACGCGCAGGATCCCATTTTCATGGGATGTGGATATGATACGGAATGTGCCGATCTCACTGGTCGATTGCACATGGGGCCCGCTGCATGGACACGCATCGTAGGTGCCGACATGGATGATCCGGACCGTATCGCCCGCGTCTTCGGGAAGCCGATGGAGGTCAAACCGGCTGGCTGCAACCGGACGGTCGAGAAATTCCTCCCGAACCGGAGCGTCCGAGCAAATCACGTCATTGACCTTCGCTTCGAGCGCCAGCCGCTCGTCAACTGTGAGATCCCGCTCGAAGCGGTAATCACACTTTGACTTTCTCTTCTCGAGGTGGGCTGTGAAAGAACGAGCGCATCCAAACAACTTCACCATGGTCCCATTCAGGATGTGCTCGGCGGAGTGCATCCTGGGGTCGATCTGTTTCTCTGACAGGGCTGGCATGACACCAATATACGACACGGGAGACAGAAGTTCAAAAAGGCTTGCTGGCCGAAGACCGCCCTACCGATCTGCAAATGATCCACCAGCCTTATGATCCATGTGGATGCCGGTGCAGCAGGCTATGCGGCTTTTCCAGTCCATGAGCAAGCATGAAAGGTTCATCCGCGAGGATTTCTCCTGTTGGTCCATCTGCAACAATCACTCCTTCGTCGAGGACGATGGTGCGGGAGCAGAGCTCCAGAACGAGCTCCAGGTCATGGGATGCGACGACTTTGGTCGCGGCAAGAGTCTTGAGCAGAGCTTTCAGTTCCCGTTTTCCGCGGGGGTCCAGGTCGCTCGTCGGCTCGTCAAGCACCAGGATCTCCGGACGGCAAGCGAGCACGCCTGCCAGACAAACGCGCTGTTTCTCTCCGCCGCTCAGATGATGAGGCGAGCGCCGTTCAAATCCCGGGAGTCCAACCCTGTGGAGAGATTCTTCCACCACCGCACGGACCTCGTCCTCGCTCAACCCGTACTGACGTGGTCCGAAAGCAACGTCTTCGAACACGGTGGGGCAGAAGAGTTGATCGTCTGGATCTTGAAACAGCAGGCCTACCTTCCTGTGAATGGACAAGACCGTCCCGGAAGAAACGGGTTCACCCATGACATAGACGGATGGTGGATCGATCAGGGTTTCAGGGAGCAGCCCGTTCAAGTGAAGCAGGATGGTAGATTTTCCCGCGCCGTTCGGCCCGATCACGCCCAGGCATTCGCCCTCCTGCACGGAGAAGGTGATCCCCCGAAGGGCTTCCTTGCCATCATGGTAGCGGTAGCGGAGATCTTTGACTTCGAGAGCCCGACTCATCGCCACCCCCGGGCGCGCATGGCGGCATAGATTCGTTCGGCCCGTTCCGTGGAGCGCACGCCGAGTTGGCCGATCACGGTACCCAGAATGTGCCAAGATCGCCGCCGGCTGGCGACAAATGTACGGCTGGCGCGGGCGCGGTTCATCCGCTCCAGCTCGTCGATCAACAGGAACAGATAACGGTACATCAGTGCCAGCGTGGTGACCAGCAGTGCCGGAAGGTGCCAGCGCTTCAGCAGGTCCAGGATGTCCGAGAATGGGGTGCTGTTCGCCAACAGGATCATGGTCAGCAAGCACAGGGTGCTCTTGATGACGAGAGCTGCGAAGACCGCTGGCCCGTTCGTCTGGAACAGTGAGAGCAGGGCTGCGCCAACGGCGAACGGTTCAAGGAGGAGCAGCCGTCTGATGAGGAAACCCGGCGGGATGCGGCTGGTGCCGGCAATCGCCACCAGGGCAAGCGCGATGCACGCGTGAACGAGAGGAAAGGACATAGGTACCGACACGACCGTCAGCACGATGGCCAACGCTGCCAGAAACTTGGCCGAAGCCGGGAGTTTGTGGACCGGGCTGGCAAGCCGGCTAAAGCGGTCGACGAAATCATGCCTCATGTCGTGTCACTCTGACGGTGATCGCGGACCAGCACGTGAGCAAGCAGCAATGAAAGCCCGAAGACGACGACGGCACCGAGCGCACCGGCCATGCCCGTGGCTGCCACAGATGAGCCCAGGCCGGGAATCTGATAATCTGCAATGGGAGCATGAAGCACCGGAGGACGCAGGGCATTCTTTCCGAAACCGAGCGACGAGGCCACATGCTCCAGGCCATCG